>DATHEN010000280.1:0-3621 GCA_035318565.1 Polyangiaceae bacterium | reverse complement strand
GTGCCGATCATCAAGCGTCTGTTGCGCTGAGCGGCGCCGGCCTACGCTGCCGTTTCGCCCCAGGGTTGTCTTGCCCTCAGCGTGCTGATCTCTACGAGCCCCTGCTCGAGCAGTCCGGTCTTCGCGTCGAGGATGCGATAGTGCAGCGTGCCTTTGCCGAGCGGCTGGGACTCCACCATGATGCAGCGCAGCTCGCCTTCTTCGAAGTGACACTGCTGCTGCACGGCGGAGAGCAGCTGCTCGCGGTGCAAGTGTCCGTCCCCGAAGTTCCAGCCGAGGACGATACCGGCGACGAGCTCTCCTTCGACCCACTGATACTCCGAGAAATTGGGCGCGGCTCTCTCGACCAGGGGTGGGAGCACGCGCCCGTGCAAGTGCATGAGCCGAAACGCCATGGCCTTGCTCGTCATGGCCACCATGGTGGCGCGGTCGTACATGCCCACGAGTTGGTCGTAGACCCAGCCGGAGCTCTTGGTGAGACGGTCCAAGCGTTCATGGCTATTGCCGCGAAACAGCCAGACGCTGTAGGCCCAGTTCCCGGCGTAATAGCGCATTGCCAACAGGAACGGCACGCGCGCGGGAAAAAAATTGCCGAGCAGCGGCAGTACCACGCAAACCAGTCCGACCAGGGCCGCCACGGGCAAGCTCATGCTGAGAACGCTCACGTCCGCGTTCTTCCAGAACAGGAAGAAAGCGCCATGGACCATCATGAAGTTCCACTCGATCGGCACACCCATCGGCACGTTGCTGGTGATGAACGTGTGCAGCAGCAACATCAACACGAGACCCACCAGCGTCACGGTGCCGCCATTGCCGGCGAGCAGTACTACCGGCACTGAGAGCTCCAGCAGCGTGCCGGCGTGTGCCAGATAGGTGGCGAGCTGCGAAGGATTCAGGTCGTTCGGATAATCGCGATACATGCGGCGGCGCAGCCAGGCGAAGCGCGTGAACGGACCGTTACTGGTCATCACGCCAACCACTGCCGGGAAGTGATGGTTCAATTTGGAAAAACCCGCCCAAAACCACAACGCAGTGTGCACGGCCTTGGCGCCCGGCACGAAGTCCGTCGCGAGCGCGAAGATCGCGATCGTGGTCCAGTAGTGTTCGCCGCGAACACACAGGAAGAGCGTCTTGTCGAGCACGCCCAGGGCCGCGATCGAGAGCGCCAAGCCGACGAACAACGACCGCGGCGGCTCGTCGGAGCTCAATGCACCGACGAAGAGCGCGAGCGTGCCTGCATACAGCAGGGCGTCGAGCGCGTTACGTCGTATGCCACCGATGACAGGCGCACCGGGAAACAACGGTAGCTTCGTCGTGCCCGGCCGCAGAAAGTAGAGCGCTCCGCCGATGGGTGGCCAATAGCGGCCGGTCATCGGCCCGCTCCCGCATCCCATCCCCAAAATCTCGAACAGCGCGCTCCAGAGAATCGCCTTCTGGAAGGCGACGGGCTCGAGCCACCACGAGCTGAGCTCGGCGACCGGCTTTGCCGGATCCAAGCTGCAGAAGAACAGCCAGCCGCCGATATACAGCAGCACCTTCAGCGCATACGCGAGATAGACCGCCAGCGGCGCGCCGTAGCCCTGCAGGGCCCAGGCCTGGCAAACCATGCGACTTTTCTGCTCGAAGGGCTGCTTCTCCCACTCCAGTGGATCGTAGGGAGGCAGCAGCGGCTTGAGAAACATGCCCGATTTCCCTTACGCCAAAAGGCGTGCGCCGCGCGAGTCAGAAAAGGCGCCTCGAACCCGCGTGCAATGCTAACCCACAGTGGTCCCATGGCTTCGCATCCGCTGGCTGGTAAACGCGCTCCTCGCGAGCTCTTGGTCCATGTTCCCCGTCTGATCACCTCGTATTTCGTGCAACGGCCCGACGCTTCGAAACCGGAGCAGCAGGTCGTGTTCGGGACGTCGGGGCATCGCGGGTCGTCGCTCCGCTGCACCTTCAACGAGGCGCACATTCTGGCGATGTCGCAGGCAGTCTGTGAGTACCGGCACCAAGCAGGTATCGACGGTCCGCTCTATCTCGGCTCCGACACACACGGTCTGTCCGAGCCGGCGCTGTGCTCGACCATCGAGGTCCTGGCAGCCAACGGCGTTACCACGCGCGTTCAACGGAGCGGCTCGTATACGGCAACTCCCGTGCTCTCTCACGCGATCCTCGCGCACAACCGCGGACGAAGCAGCGGCCTGGCCGACGGCATCGTGCTCACGCCGTCGCACAATCCGCCCGAAGACGGCGGTTTCAAGTACAACCCGCCGCACGGCGGGCCGGCGGATACGAACGTCACGAGCGTGATTCAAGCGCGCGCCAACGCGCTCTTGGCCAATCCTGCAGAGCTCCGGCGCATGCCGTTCGAACGCGCCCTCCGCAGTGAGTGGGTAGCCGAGTTCGATTTCATCGCTCCGTACGTGTCGGCTCTGGCCGAGGTGATCGACGTGGAAGCGATCCGTGGCGCCGGCGTGAAGCTAGGGGCAGATCCGCTGGGCGGCGCGAGTCTCGAGCTCTGGGATCCCATCGCGGAGCGATACGGACTCGACATCACCGTCGTGAACCGCGTCGTGGATCCGACATTTTCTTTCATGACGCTCGATCACGACGGAAAGATTCGCATGGATTGTTCGTCGCGTGCCGCCATGCAGCCCCTGATCGCGCTCAAGGATAGCTACGACGTAGCCTTCGGCAACGACACGGACAGTGATCGACACGGCATCGTCACCCGCTCTGCCGGGCTGATGAACCCCAATCATTTCCTGGCCGTCCTGGCCTGGTACCTGTTTCAGAATCGGCCCGGCTGGAGTCAGCAAGCAGCGCTCGGAAAGACGCTCGTTTCGAGCTCGATGTTGGACCGGGTCGGTGGCGATCTCGGTCGGCGTGTCTGGGAGGTGCCGGTCGGATTCAAATGGTTCGTGCCGGGTCTGCTGGATGGCAGCGTGGGACTGGCAGGAGAGGAAAGCGCGGGCGCCTCGTTCTTGCGCAAGGACGGCACGGTGTGGACCACCGACAAGGACGGCATCATCGCGGATCTGGCCGCTGCCGAGATCCGCGCGCGCACCGGTCGGGATCCGGGCGAGCACTACGCAGAGCTCACGAAGCGTTTCGGCTCGCCGGCGTACGAACGGCGTGACGTGCCTGCCAGCTCCGAACAGAAACGCCGGCTCGCGGCGCTTTCACCCGCCGACGTGAGCGCGACCACGCTCGCCGGAGAAGCCATCACGCAGAAGCTCACCGAAGCGCCCGGCAACGGCAAGGCGATTGGTGGGCTGAAGGTAGTCTCCAAAAACGGCTGGTTCGCGGCGCGGCCGTCCGGAACGGAAGACGTTTACAAGATTTACGCCGAGAGCTTCTTGGGAGCCGAGCACTTGAACCGCATCTTCGAGGAAGCCGAAGCGCTGGTGAGCGCGGTGCTGGCGGGCTGAACGGATTTTTCCGGCTTTGTCGCCTCGGGCCTGAAATCCGCTGCGACCGACTGCGCTGCCCTTGTCACTGCGCCGTCGAGTGCGGCACGGTGATCCACAGGGAGTGGGCAAGGCGCGGTGGGCTACGGACACGCCTATCACATCGGCGACGACGAGCTTCCGTTCACGGCGCTGGACGTCGGCGTACAGCGAGCTTCCTCGTCTAGCC
>DATHEN010000279.1:0-3601 GCA_035318565.1 Polyangiaceae bacterium | reverse complement strand
GGTGCCGTCCTCCGTCACAAAATACGAGCGCGGGTTGATGGCGCGCCTCCAGCGCGGTTCTCGCAGCATCGCGAGCCGCCACCACGTCATAAGCGCGGTCCGGTCCGAGATCGAACTCGATCAATTCGGTGCGCAGCTGCGCCGCGAAGTCACGCAGCTCCCGAGTCGCGCCGCCGCCCCGCACGCACACCAAAGTACGAATGCCGAGCTCGCGCACGTGATCGAAGTGCCGCGGCGCGCGCGGCGATCCCGCACGATAGATGCGCCCGGGTTGGACGACGCCGAAGCACGGCAAGTTCAGCAGCACTCCCCACGAATCTCGCGAGAGCGGCTGGCGCGCTACGTCTCGCAAGATCGAGACGGCGTGATGCAGTGTGTAGATCGCACGGCGAAGGGCCGGCGGTGTGGCTCGATCCAGCGCTGTCACGATTTGCACTCACAGCAACAGGCGTGCCGTACGGCTCTACGAACACTGACCCCGTCACAACCGCACGATTTGGGGACCAACTACACCCGCATGAAAAGTGTGAACCACGGCACGGGAGCGATTCACTCACTGTGTGACGACTGAGCAACACCTGCCGTTGCGCGGGCAACGCGAGCACTGCAAACTGCACACATGACGCACGCGACAGCGCTGGTCATCGCGTTCATCCTGGCGGCAGGTCCGGTTCAATGCGACGGCACAATCGACGACGGCGGCGGGAGCTCGGGCACCGCGGGCTCCGGCGGTGAGGGCGCAACCGCTGGCCAGAGCGGGAGCTCGGGTAGTGCCGGCACGGCGGGCTCGGGCGCTACCGGCGGTCAGGGCGCAACCGGCGGCCGCGGCGGAACGGGCGGGTCGGGCGCTACCGCTGGCCGCGGCGGGTCGGGCGCTACCGCTGGCCGCGGCGGAACGGGCGGGTCGGGCGCTACCGGCGGTCAGGGCGCAACCGGCGGGACGTCGGGCTGTACGCCGGACTACGCGTGCCGGCCGACGGCAGCGCCCTCCACTGGAGACGCGCATGCCGACTGCGTGGCGCGCATCAATCAGTTCCGCGCGTGCGTGTGCGTGCCGCCGTTGCAACGCTGGACGGAGGCCGAAAGCTGCGCCAACCAGCAGGTCGCCTACGATCGCGCGCGCAACGCCGCGCACGCCGGCTGGTCCGGCAACATCTGTTCGCCGAAAGGCAACGGACAGAACGAATGCTTGGGCGGCAACCTGAACGGTTGTCAGCAGAGCATGTTCAATGAAGGCCCCCCACCCCAGACGCCCTGTAACGGCGCTTGCTTCCAGGAGCACGGCCACTTCATCAACATGACGAACCGTAACTTCACGCGCGTGGCGTGCGGATTCGATGGCAACTGGGCCGTACAGAACTATCAGTGACGCTGGCGAGTCCGAGCAATCTGCACACTCTCTTCACAATCTCCACGCGCGCTGCACACGCCCAGCCGGCTCTTGACCCCTGTGCGGGACGCGAGCAGCCCGCGCACGTCCCGCACGCTTTCATGAAGTCGCGCGCGAGCCCTTGCCGTTTGCCGTTTGCGAGATAGAACCTCATCTCGCGGCAGGCTCAGCATGCTGTCCGCACTTGCGAGATGCGCCTGATGATCCTTGCTATAGTACTTACGACGCTGGCCTACGCCTGCCTCTACGGACTGTGGCCTGCTCTGCGGTCGCGCCGGGGCAGCGCGCTGTTCTGGGGTACGGCGCTCTTCGTCTTCGGCGTGTGGATGCTGGCACGCTGGTTCGATGGTCGCTTCTCACCACCCGCGGGTTGGCTGGTGAGCACTTGGATCGGCGCGAGCCTGGTGTGTGTCGGGCTGGGCGTCGCATTGATTCTGCTGCGCGGTGTGGGCGGACTCGCTCGGCGCATCGGCGCGCTTTCCAGCAGCCCGAGCGTGGACGAGGGCCGCAGGCGTTTTCTCGGCGGCGGCTTGGCATTGCCCGGCATCGCCGTGTCGATCGGCGCTGGAGGAGCATCGGGCGGCGCGGGTGAATTCAGCGTCCGCCACGTGGACGTGCGCATCCCCGACTTGCCGCGCGCCTTGCACGGCTTCCGCGTCGGTCAGATCACGGACGTGCACATCGGCGATTTCATCCAACCCGAGTACCTCGCGCGCGCCGTGGACGCGATGAACCAGGCGAACGTTCATCTCCAAGTGATGACCGGAGATCTAATCGACGATCTCAGGTTGCTCGAGCCGACGTTCGAAGCGCTCGCGCGCTGCCGCGCGCCGCACGGGATGCTGGCGGTGCTCGGCAATCACGAGAAGTTTCGAGATCTGGACGCAGTGCTGGCAGCGTACGACCGGCACCAGAGCGGCCCTGTCCGGCTGCTCGTGGACGAGAGCACGTTGATCCAACACGACGGTGCGGCTCTGCGCGTAGTCGGCGTGGATTACCCGATGCGTCGCTCGGGTCCCCGCGCCACACGTCGCGAGCAGCGGCTCGCCATGATGCAGGCATCGGCCGAAACGGCCTTCCGCGGGGTCGGCCCGCACGAAACACTGCTCTGCCTGAGCCATCATCCAGACTTCTTTCGGTTCGCGGAAGAGCGCGGCGCAGCGCTCACCCTGGCGGGCCACACTCACGGCGGCCAGGTCGCTTTCCTCGGTCGTTCGCTGCTGCAAACCTACGAGCACATGTTCGGCCTGTACGAGCGCAACCGCGGGCAACTCTACGTGTCCGGCGGCACCGGCCACTGGCTGCCGTTCCGAGTCGGTGTCCCCACCGAGGTGACGATCCTGACGCTGCACACCGCTTAGCGTCCGAGCTTCTGCCCCTACAAAGCGGTATCCTTGGCGCATGCTGCAATTGCGTCCGGAAGTCGTGGAGCCGTCCCAGGCCGCCCGCGATAACGCTCGGCGCGCGCTCGAGCGTGCTCTCGGTCCTTCCAAGGTGCTGACCGAGCCGGCCGCCTGCGAGCGCTTCCTCCGCGATGAGTCGGAGGCCGAAGGGCGCATTCCGGACGCGGTCGTCCTGGCAGAAAGCGCCGACGACATCCTGGCGGCGCTGGCCGTGGCGCGTGAAACGGAAGTGCCGATTACACCGCGCGCGGGCGGCACCGGACGCACCGGTGGGGCCGTACCCGTGGCCGGTGGAATCGTGCTGTCCACGCTCGGCATGAACAGCATCAAGGAGATCGATCGCGACGAGTGTCTGGCCGTGGTCGGTCCCGGTGTCGTGCTCGGCGACCTGCACCGCGCCGTCGAAAATGAAGGCCTGTTCTATCCTCCCGACGCCAATTCACTCTCGAGCTGCGCGCTGGGCGGCAACGTCGCAGAGAATGCCGGGGGTCCGCGCGCATTCAAGTACGGAGTCACCCGCGAGTACGTGCTCGGCCTGGAGGCGTTCTTGATAGGCGGGCAGCGCTTGCGCGTCGGTCGCCGAACCGTGAAAGGGGTGACGGGTTACGATGTGACGGCTTTGCTCGTGGGCAGTGAAGGCACGCTGGCCGTGTTTGGCGACATCACGTTACGGCTGATACCGCGGCCTCCCGCGGTCATGACCCTGATGGCACTGTTCAGCGACGTGCGCGGCGCGGCGCGAGCCGTAGGTGCCATGATCAGCCAAGGGCTCGTTCCGCGCTGCCTGGAGCTCTTGGACAGCGCAACG
>DATHEN010000278.1:0-5405 GCA_035318565.1 Polyangiaceae bacterium | reverse complement strand
TGCAACAACAACCTGCCCTTGAAGCGCACATTCAATGCGCTGCAGCTCCTGGCTTACGGAGTCACTTCCGCGCCAACCTGCAGCACCAGCAACGCCAACGTCGGCTTTTGGGCATATTGCTGGTCGGGCAACGAAATTGACGAGCTCGACGCCACCTGCAGCGAGGCCAGCCGAGCGCACACCCAATTCGGCGCCGTCATCGACAACTACACCGATCTTCGCCTGCCATTTTTCTACGACGAAACGGTGGTACAGCGCGCTGCCACGATCTTCCACGAGGCACGGCACGCGCACGGCTGGTGCAGCCACGACAACAGCTGCCTCGACGGCAATGACAGCTGCGATCCGAACTGGGGCAGCGGCTGCGTCGGTTTCGGAAGCGGCAGCGGTGCCGGCGCGAATGCCTACACGGTGCTGTACCTGAGTTGGTTCGCTACCTCGGCGCGCTCGAACTGGATCACCACGACACATCGTCAAAACGCCGTGGCCGAGGGCAACTACTACTTGAGCCGCCGCTTCGGGTCCGACCCGTGCTTTCGCATGAACAGCGCTGGTTTCACGTTCGCGACGTGCTAGGTGTGGGGAATGCGTAGCCTTGGGGCGGCCGCTCTGCTGGTGGCGAGCGTGTCCGCCTGCGCCAGCGACAGAGACGCCAACAGCCGCAGGCTGTTCGGCTTGAGTCAGCTTGCGACTGAACCCCAAGGCGCTCTCGCCGTTTCAGATGACGGCACGTACGTGTTCACGGACTACTCCCAGGAGCGCGAATCCAGGGGCGAATTGACGGATGCCGAGCGCGGAGCGCTGAAACCTCACGTTTCGCGCTCCGCGCTCGCGCGCATGTACGCACAGGCGACGCCAGATGGGCAGCGCTGCCAAACGCAGTCCGGAGCATACATCGTCGATTCCGCGCTCGGCAGCGCGTGCTTCGTGGTGGACGAGATCGCTGACGCAGAAGCCAAATCAAGGCTGGAATTTCTGATCGCGCTGTATGTGAGCAAGGCCGCTTCCGCGAAGTGAAGGAAGACTAGCCATGGTGCCGGTGGTGGATGTCTTCGCCGTGGGTGTGCACGTGCTCGATGGGCTCGTGCCGGTGCCGGTGTGAATGTTCGCCGTCGGGCATGACGTCGTGCGAGTGATTGTGATGCCCGTCGTCGTGGCGGTGGGCATGCTCATGCTCCGTGAGCTCATGGATGTGAGCATGCTCGTGCCGTTCGCTCAAATGTAGATACAGACCCAGCGCGAAGAGCGCTGTCGCGAGCAGCTCCATCCAGCCGAGGCGCTGAGGCAGAGCGATCCAGGACAACGCGGCGCCGAGGAACGGAGCCAGCGCGAACACCGAACCGGTGCGCACCGCTCCCATGTGACGCTGCGCGCGCAAGTAGAGCCGGAGGCTCACGCCATAGCCGAGAGCGCCGCACAGAGCGATGGTGACGCTCGCCCGCAGTGACGGCAGCTTCTGCTCGAGCGCCACCGCCGCCGCAGCGCTAAGAGCGGCGCCCACCAGCGCCTTCGCTCGAACGACAGAGCTCGGACGGAGCTCCGCGAGCGGGCGCATCAAAGTGTTATCGAGTGCCCAACAGGCCACGGCGAGAAGGACGGCCAGCGCCCCCCAAACACCCTCCAAGCTGCCCGTCGCCTCACTCCGCGCGAGCAGCACGCCGCCAACGAGCATCGCTGCCGCTGCAACGCCCACGCGCTTTCCTACGTACTCACGGTAGGCAATGGCCGCGAATGCGATGGTGAACACTGCTTCGAAGTTGAGCAGGAGCGAAGCCGTGAAGGCGCTCGAACGCTGCAAACCCCACGCGAGACAGACGGGAGCCAGTGTCGCCCCCAATATCGCGACGCCCACGATGCGCGGCCAATGCTGGCGCTGCAGCGCGCGCGAGTGCGAATCGCCCGGACTCAGGGTCGTCCCGAGCGCGGCACCAGCGTACAGCAGCGCGGCAGTGACGAATGCGCCGAGACCGTTGCTCGCCCGTTGCAAGAGCGGGATCGTCGCGCCGAACAAGACCGCTGCAAGCGCCGCCGTCAGGACGCTTCGAAGAAGTGGGTTCTTGCGCTGCCCTAGCGACATTCGAAGCTCACGTGACGTTGCGGAGCTCCGCGATACGGTCCGTGAAAATCAGTATCTCGTCTACGTTCAGGGCCACGCCGCAGGCTTCGGTCGGCTGGATTCGCACGCAGTCCTTGCCGCCGACCTGGTCGAAATTCGTGTGCAGGGCGATCAAGGTCGTGAAGCCTCGCCCATAGAATCCGCCAAAGAACTCTCGCGATGCGTCGCGAGCCTCTACAGATCGGGAATCGGACGCACTCGCGGAGATGATCTGGTGGGTGATCATGCGCCTCGCGGAAAAGAGCGCCTTCTGCGCGACGATCGTCCGAAGATCCGTCCAGACCACGGTATGCCGGCGCAAGCGCACGAAGGACATGACCAGGGCGCGTCCGGTGCGCGGTACCAGCGCAAAGTCCGCTTCCGTGTCGCGCCAGAGCTCCCGTTCGGCGGCATCGAGCTGCAACTGCTCGATGTAACGCGCCTTCGTTCCCGTCACTCGATTTACGACGACGGCGAATACGACGATGGCGAGCAACGCGGCGATGAATAGCAGGAACGACATTGGGCTCGGCGCTGTCGGGGGTCGTCTTCCGATAGCTCGCCGGCCGGACGCCAGCAACTGCTGCAGCTGTTTCACGGCAGCGCTCGCCCGGTCCGCCGTCCGCCGCGCATCTGAGCGCAGCAGCGAACGGCGGGCCACGCAGCCGAAGCTGACTCAGTACGGGTCAGTCCAGCGCCTTACAGATATCTCCCTCACGGCAGGCGAGCACGCGATTCAGAGTGTCGAAAGGATTGTTGCAGTTCTCGTTTCGGACCTCCTCGAGGCACTCGTCCAGCTCCTTCTTGACGATGCCGCCGCGGCACTCACGCGTGTTCAGCTCATCCTTCCACGTCTCGCGGATCTCGCTCACGCATTTGGCCATCGATTCGTACTTCTTGTCGGCACCGATGTTCTCACAGCGTTGCTCGCGCTGGCAGCGGGCTTGCGTGATCGAGGCGACCGCGGAACCTTGCGCGCCGGGAACGGCGTCCCGCGCGTTCGTGGACGGCTCGGTGGTCTCCGATGCCGCACGGTCGGAGTCGTGATGCGACTCTGAGGTGTTTACGTCATTGTTCGCGACCGGCTCGACCGGCGTCTCTGGATCGCGATCGGCGTCGTTCTTCTGACAAGCGATGAACGAACCGGTGACTAACAGTGCAAACGCGTATTTCCCGAAGCTCATTGTGTGTCATCTCCCATGAAGTGAATATGAAGTACGAGGCTCAGGAGCAGAATTCGTACCAGCGCACGAATACGCGAAATCAGCCTTCACACGCAGAAAAGCGGTGAGCATTGTCACACTCGTAGCCGTCTTCGTGATGCCGAGCGGGAAGGTGTGACAATCAGGCGCTCGCCCTCGCGCGCGCGTCACGCGCAAACCCTGCGCGGCGCGAGCGTCGATTGCTACGGCCGCTCGGCGACACGCCTCCACCGGGCGTCATCGATGCCGCTCTTCAGAGTGCGCGCCTCCCGAGTCGCTCCGGCGGCGGCGAAGCCGAAGACGACGACGGACGGCCAAGACGATGGCTTTGCGGCTTGCCCGTGGTCTCTGCTGCACCTCACGAGCAAGCCGCTTCGCGCGACACCCGCAGCCGGTCAGCGGTTCACGATGTTCAGAATGTTACCGTCCGGATCCTTGAACCAGGCAACCTTCATTTCTTCGCCAACGTGAACGTCACCGTCACGCTTCAGCCCCGGCATGTCGTAATGCTCGAAACGAATGCCTTTGGTCTTGAGCTGTTTCACTTCCGCAGGCACGTCATCGACGGCCCAGGTCACGGCCGTCGCCTTGTTCGTACCGGCAAACTCGGATCGATAAACGTTGATCAGCGAGTTGCCGCTCTTGAAAGTGACCACTTCCGCGTCGTCACCAGCCACTTCTTTCAAGCCGAGTGTTTGCGCGTAAAACTGCTTCGCGACCGTAAGATCCTTGACCGCGAGATTGGCTACTGCATCTCGATTCGCCAGCATTTCGTGCTCCTTGTGGTTGTGTTCCTACTCGGCGGGACAGGAGCATTTCGCGTGCCACGGCCGTCATCGCCTCCTCCGAGGCAAGGGGTACAAGCCCCTGGAACCAAAGGGCTTATTTCGAGGCAAAATGAAGCGCATGTGGCCATTCCGCAGCTGCGACAAGCTGCGGCGTGGGCAGAGGGTAGGTGTGACAGCTGAGCTCGACGCTCAGCGCGGATCGCGTTTGCGTTGTTTGTAGAAGCAGACACCCACGAACGCCAGCCCGCCCAGCATCACCACCACGAGCCCAGTGACTTGGTATCCCAGCAGCACCAAGCCGATTCCGAGCGCGTCGAAGACGAACATCACCGGCAAAGCCGACAGCGCCGCAGCCCGGTCCACCTGCATGCGCCGCAGCTTACACCCGCCTGAAGGTTACATCACTCTTCTTCGAGCACGAGCGTCCCGAGCTCGCGCGCCAGCTCTTCGATGTCGAATACCTCGTAAGTATTCGTAGCGATGATGAGCCGCGTTCTCACGTCGGGGACATCCGCTGCCACGCCGCCCAAGCCAAAATCTCCGGCGCCTGCCTGGGCGTACAGGGTGTGCCCGCCGAGCATCACCGCGCCTGGGGACAGATATTCCGCACGCATGCTTTCGACGACATTCGCCGGCAAGACCTGGCCTGCCCACAGTGCCGTGTGCCAGCGGTCGAGATCGAGCACCGTCGTGACGAGGCCCCCGTTGCCGATGAGCGACCAGGTGTAAGACCAGGTTGCAGGGTCGTTCTCTCCGAACGTCTGTGCGTCATAGCCGATCGCGGTGTTCACCGTTTGCCAGAGCGGCTCCGAGTAGAACCCCGTCTGCTGCATGCCGGCTGGCACGAAGAGTGACTTGCGCAGGTAGTCGGTGAACGCCTCGCCGGATACGGTTTGCACGACGTCCGCGAGCAGCGTGAAACCGGAGTTCGAATAGGCTTCGTCGCTGCCGGGTTCGAAGAGCAGCTCCTGCGCGAAGATACGCTGCCGCGCCTCGGCCTGCGTCATGGCTTCGAAATCACCGTGCGTGTCGTGGTACTCGTCGAAGCCGGCACGGTGCTGCAGGATCTGAAGCAGCGTGATGTCCGCTTTGTCCCGCGGCACTTCGGGAAACAGCGCTCCAAGGCGATCGGATAGCGCGAGCTTCCCTTCGCCCACCAACTTGAAAACGGCGGCTGCCGTGAAGTCCTTCATGATGGATCCGACGTCGAATGCGGTATCCACGCTGTTGGCGACTTGGTCATCACGGTCGGCGAGGCCGTAGCCACCCGCCAGAACCCGCTCACCCTCGATGGTGATCAGCGCAGCGCCCGAAAAACCA
>DATHEN010000277.1:0-8683 GCA_035318565.1 Polyangiaceae bacterium | reverse complement strand
CTCAACGTATCGCCGTCTTTTACGACCAAGGCGATGCGCTTTCGACCGTTGACGGCCTCCATGTACTCGAAGAACGCGTCGCTGCCGGCGACCAGCACCCGCGTTTGAGCTTCTTGCAGGTGGCGCACGTCGTCGAGCGGCTTGTCGCGGCTCACGAAGGCCTGGAGCACCATGCCGGCCTGGAGCCGCGCGCTCGTGTCGAGCGCATTCCAAGAGAGCAGCTCGGCGCGCGTCACGTCGAGCGCCTGCGCCACCCGCGCCAGAGTATCGCCCGGCAAGACTCGATAGAAGATACGCCGCCGATCAGCGTAGTCGAAACGGCGCGGCGGCACGACGACGACCTCGTCACCTGCTGCGCTGCCCGGAGGCGCCCCCGCCGCCAGCTGCGGGGCCAGAAGCACCGTACCGGGACTGAGCATCTCCTCGCGTCCGATGCGGTTGAGGAGCCGGAGTTTTTCTTCGGTGATCCGAAAGCGCGCGGCGATGGTGGCTGAGGTGTCGCCGAAACGCACCACGTACGGTTCGAGCGTTTCGTCGCCCGCCGTCTTTGCCAAACGCTGGCTCACGACGACGCCTTTACCGAGCGGCACCCGCACGAGCCAGCTCTGCACCGGCTGCCCTGGACGTGCGGGCGGCGTGCGGGAGATGCGGTATTGCGGGTTCAGCGTCTCGATGTTCTGCGCAGAGACGCCGGCAGCCTGCGCCACTTCCAGCAAGGGCAAGCCCGGCTCCACCCGCACGGTATCGAACCGCACGTTGGCGTCGGGCGCGACGTCCGAGATGCCGAACGCCTGTTTGTTGTTCATCAGAATGGCGGTGGCGAGGATCTTCGGAACGTAGAGCGTGGTCTCCCAGGGCACCCCCGCTTCGTAACGAGCGAGCTGCCAGAAGTCGTTCGTGTTGAACTTGCGGATCGCGCGCGAGAGCCCGCCGTACCCCATGTTGTAGGCGGCCATGGCAAGCTCCCAATTGCCGAAGCGCCGCTGCAGATCACCGAGATAACGAATGGCCGCTTCCGTGGAGCGCTGCGGGTCGAGGCGCTCGTCGACCCAGCGGTCCACGGTCAGACCGTAGAGGCGTCCGGCATCCGGCATGAATTGCCAAATGCCTGCTGCACCCGCCGGGGAATAAATGGTCGGACTGTGGCCGCTCTCGATGAGCGATATCCACACCAGATCGGTGGGCAGCCCGGCCTTCGCGAACTCGGCTTTCATGGCCGGCACGTAGCGGCCGCTTTTCTTGGCCCACACGCGCGCGATCGCTTTGCCGCGCGGGTTGTCCCGGTAAAAAAGCAGGTACTTGACCACGTGCGCGTCGAGACGCACGGGCAAATTGGGCATCGCCAGCGTCTTCAACCATGCGGACTCCGCGGCGCTCGGCGCAGGCGGTTCATGAGTCTGCACGCGCGTATCCGGCGGCAAGCCGGACGCCACGATGCGTTCGCCCTCTTTCGATACTGGCTGCGGCAACTCCCAAGACCAACCGCTCTCCACGCCCTCGAGCGGCTTCGGAAACAGTACGCGTTCGGCCTCGCGCAGCGCGCGCAGCTCGGGATCGTCGGTGCCTTGCTTGAGCTCGTCGCGCGTGGGCCCCCCGGCAATCTCTCGGCGAGCGACCGCGTCGGGCACCGGCAGCGGCGCACCGGCGGGCAGCACGGGCTCGGGCCGGCGAGGGACGGGCCCCCGTTGATGGCTGCGCTTGGGCGCGCTCTTGGACTCGTTCGCGTCTGCAGCGGCACTCGACTGCGCCGCTTTGCTCTCGGCAGGTTTCGCGTCGTCCTGCTGAATTTTGCGCTGGCCAGAGCCCTGTCGCGGGCCGACTGGCGCCTCTTCGAGCGTGGGCAAGTCGTCTTCCGGTCGAGCGCGCCGCTCGGCTTCGTCCGGCGCTTCGTCGTCCTCGGCTTGCTCCTTCTTGGCAGAAGGACGCTCGTCACGCTTTTTCGTAGAGCTCTTCTTGTCGTTCGCTGCGGATTTTTCCTCGCTCGCAGCGTCGCCAGCGGACTTTTTCGACTTGGACTTGGTATCGGCGTCTTTTGCGCCGTCGTCCTGGGCAGCCGCGGGCGCGACCCATGCCACGCCGGCCACGGCCAGCAGCACGCTGGCCGCGAAACGAGCGGCGCTTTTGAGCCTACGCATCAGCTCAATAGTCCCACAGACCTGGGTCAAACGGGCAAATACGCGGCCGCTCGCCAAGCCGACCTTGATTTATCCAGCGAAATCATGCGGGCTCCGGGCATGGCCCGCGACACTCGCACCGAGTACGACACCTTCGGCCCCATCGACGTCCCCGCCGATCGACTGTGGGGCGCGCAGACACAGCGCAGCTTGCAAAACTTTGCCATCTCCGGCGAGCGCATGCCGCTGGCGCTGATCTACGCGCTCGCAACCGTCAAGAAGGCCGCAACGCTCGTGAACATGGACCTCGGCACGCTCGATGAACGCATCGGCAGCGCCATCGTCGAGGCCGCCGACGAAGTGATCGGTGGACACCACGATCAGGAGTTTCCGCTCGTGGTGTGGCAGACCGGTAGCGGCACGCAAACCAACATGAACATGAACGAGGTGCTCGCGAATCGCGCCAGTGAGCTCCTCGGCGGAGAGCGCGGCGAGAAACGTCTCGTTCACCCGAACGATCACGTCAACCGCGGACAGTCGTCGAACGACGTGTTCCCGACAGCCATGAGCGTGGCGTGCATCACGGCCGTCCGGAACGGCGTGCTGCCCGCTTTGCGCGCGCTCGGCGACGCGCTGACCGACAAGTCCAAACAGTTCAGCGAGGTCGTGAAGATCGGGCGCACGCACCTGATGGACGCCACTCCCCTCACCCTGGGCCAAGAGATGAGCGGCTGGGCGCGACAGCTCGAGCAGGCCTTCAATCACGTGGAGAGTTCCGTGCCTCACCTCGCCGAGCTCGCTCTGGGGGGAACTGCAGTAGGCACCGGCCTCAACGCGCATCCCGAGTATGCAGTGCGCGCCGCGCAAAAATTGGCCGAGCTCACCGAGCAGCCGATCGTCACGGCACCCAACAAGTTCGAAGCGCTCGCCGCACACGACGCGATCGTATTCGCGCACGGCGCGCTGAAGGCGGCAGCAGCGGCCCTCAACAAGATCGCCAACGACGTGCGCTGGCTCGCCTCTGGCCCGCGCTGCGGCATCGGCGAAATCACGATCCCGGAAAATGAACCGGGCAGCTCCATCATGCCGGGCAAGGTGAATCCAACGCAGTCGGAGGCGCTGACCATGCTCTGCGCGCAAGTGATGGGCAACGACGTGGCCGTGAACATCGGCGGCATGAGCGGCAACTTCGAGCTCAATGTCTACAAGCCGCTCTTGGCGCACAACTTCCTGCAGAGTGCGCGGCTCATCGCCGATGGTTGCGACGGCTTCAGAACCCACTGCATCCTCGGTCTCGAACCGAATCGCGCGCGCATCGAAGCGCACCTGCGCAACTCGCTGATGCTCGTCACGGCGCTGAACCCGCACGTCGGCTACGACAACGCGGCGAAAATCGCCAAGAAGGCGCACAAGGAGGGCTCCACGCTCCGTGAAGCGGCGCACGCGCTCGGTCTGGTTTCGAACGAGGACTTCGACCGCTGGGTGCGCCCCGAGCAGATGCTCGGACCCGAAAAGGTGTAGTCGCTCAATCGGGGTCGATCTCAATAGAGCTCGATAAGCGGAGCAATGAAGTCTAGGTTGCATGGAGCAACAGGTGTGCCGCTCGGGCGCTTACCGCCTAGAGCAACGAACGACCACCGGCTCGGCAAACACCAGAAACAGCCGGCTCGAGGTGCGCAGAGCGTGCGAGTCAATCCCGCACGCCGTGGCGATCCGGAGCGTGATCGTCGAGGAATCGTGACGGCGCTGCTCGCGCTCTCTATTTCCTTCCCCGCTCACGCTCAAGTCAACGTGGAACCGATCCGGCGCGAGCTCGCCGAGAGCGGCTTCGGAGCGCGCTTACGCCTCTCGCTTTCGACGTATCAAGGCAACACCGAGGGCATCGTTGCCGGCGCCGGAGCGCTGCTCGGCGGTCGCAGCGAGCGGCACCTGGGGTTTCTCAACGCCAGCGCCGACTACGCGCACATCGGCGGAGAAACGGCCGTGTACAAGTCGTTCGTCCACTTGCGTCACAACTATCAGCTGCGCAGAGTCCTGTGGTGGGAGGAGTTCGCGCAATCCGAAACGGACCGCTTCCGGCGCATTCGCTTGCGCGTCCTGCTCGGTACTGGTCCACGTTTTGGAATATTTCAAGAAGAAGCCGCAGAGCTCTACTACGGAGCCGCGTACATGCTCGAGCACACGGAGATCCGCTCCGGCACCGAATTCGAGCAGCCCAGATTGGTCCACCGCTTCAGCAACTACGCCGCCCTGACGGTGCGACCGGATGATCGCATCGCGCTCAGCACGGTGACCTACTTTCAGCCGCGCTTCGACGAAGCGAGCGACATGCACGTCTTGAACGTCACCGGCGTGGAGTTCAAAATCACCGAGCTTCTGCAGAGCCGCATCGATACGATCACGCGCTACGAGAGCAAAACTCCCGACGGCGTGAAGTCGACGGACTTCGAGTTCAAGAGCTCGCTCGAGCTGAGGTTCTGAGCGCGAGCGCCGAGCGGCTAAACCGCGTTGGCCCGTAGGTCCGCCGAGCTGCTCTGGCGTTCGCCGTGCGCGGGCGGATCGACGCGCCGCCGCGGCAAGTAGCGTCCGTGCTCGTCGTCGCGCAGCCAGGCGAGCAACGCCTCGCGGACTCTGCAGCGCAGATCGAAGAGGCGCCCTGCGTCGCTCGCGGACACGAGGGCGCGCACCTGGAGCGTCACGTCGTTCGCGTCCACCACTACCAGGCCTTTGACCCGGCCATCCCAGAGCGGCTCGTCCTGAAGGATCCGATCGAGCTCGCTGCGCATGGCTTGAACGGGCAGCGTGAAATCGGCGTTGAGCAGCACCGAGCCGGTGAGCTGCGCCGAGCCGCGCGTCCAGTTCTGGAACGTGTTGTCGAGAAAGTAAGTGGTGGGAACGATCAAACGCCGCTCGTCCCAGAGCTGAATCACCACGTGACTGAGCTTGATCTCCTCGATGGTCCCGAACTCACCTTGCACCACCACGGAGTCCCCGATGCGAATGGGCTGCGTGATGGACATCTGCAGGCCGGCGAGCAACGCCGTGATCGGCTTCTGAGCCGCCAAGCCGAGTACGATACCGGCAACGCCGGCCGAGGCCAGCATGGATACGCCCACGTTGCGCACGGCTTCGAACTGCATCAGCATCAACGCCACGCTGAGCGCCACGATCAAAATCGTGGCGATCCGGCGCAAAACCAGCAGCTGAGTGCGAAGCCCGCGCAGCCGCCAATCCCCCGCTTGGCCGCCCGCGCGGCGTTCCGCGTGCTGCTCCACCGCGATGCTGACGAAGCGCACGACTCGCGTGAGAAGCCATCCGAACAAGGCGACCAACGCCAGGGCCAAGAGCTGATTGACGGAGGAGTGCGCGGGCGGATTCAGATCGAGAACCGGAAACGCTGCGCGGAACACCAGCAAGACGGTGAGAACGCGCAGCGGTCCACCGGTCCAGGTAAACAGCTCTCCATCCCATGCCGCTGCGGTGCGGCGCGTGAACGGCAGCGCCACGCGAGCCACCAGCCACGACAGCAGCGTACCGAATGCAAGACTCAAGAGCGCGATCGCGACGAGACCGATCCACTGCCACAGCGCGACCTCCCACACGTAGATGTCCAGGAGCGGCGGAGGCAAACGGTCCAGCCAGCGATTGGCGTGTGCCGCGTACAGCTCTGGGATGCGAGCCACCGTGGGCGCGGAGAACAACCACTCGCGCGTGCCATCCGGGCGCCTCACCGCAGTCAGATTGATGGGCACGGCCTTGACGCCCGCGTGCACGTCACCCAGATGCTCGATGAGCGCGCCGTCTTCCGGTTTACCACTTTCGGAATCGGACAACTCGTCGGGAGCTATCCACAGCGCTCGGTCGAGCACGATCTTCAACTCCCGGGCGAGCTTCGGACCGTCCGTTGCACGCCGGCTCACGGGAACGTTGCGCAAGTCCAGCACCCGCGCCGCGTGATCGTGCTGCGCGGCCTTGGCCGCGCTCGAGAAGGCCTCCACCGCACGGCGTGGCGTCGAAAGATCCGCCCCGGAATCGTGATCGGCACGCGCAGAGGTCGCGCACAGCAACACTAGCGAAACGAAGAGCGCACGGGCGCAGGCGCGGAGCGAGCACAGCGACATCGCGGGGTAACGTGCCGCGCCTGAGCCACCTGTCAACCTATCGCGGACGACCCGTACGCCTTCGCCGTCTCAGCGCGGGCGGCGCAAAAGTCCGGGGCCGAACCAGCTGGCCGCGCCTACACTGGCCGAAACCAAAAAGAGCACGATATTCCAGCCCGGCCACGCCATGCCGGCCGCGTCCCTGCGAATCAGAACTTCCAGGACGTGGACGAACAGAGCCGTCACGCCGTAGGCCGCCGCGGCGAGCAGCAGGCTTTGCCGGGTGCGCTCGGAGACGGCTACGGCACGCGGACTGCTGACCCAGACGGTCTTTCGCAAATGCCGCACCCACAGCATGCAAGGCGTGAGAAGCGCCGCCAGCGCTCCCACAAGCGTCAACGTCACCTCGGCGGGCGTCAGCACCGTGCGCCCCTGACTGGCCATGCGGATCGCCGCGGCGACGGTATCGACCACGCCGGCCAAGAGCGCGATCACACCCAGTAGCGTTTGTATGACGATGGCCGGCCGAGCCAGCTGCACCGCACGGGTGATTTCGCCGCCGCCATCCACGATGCTCGGCGAGGGCGTACGCGCCAATACCGTGCGCGCACTGGCATCGGAGTTGTTCTGACCGGGGCTCGTGATCACGGTGCGCGGTGGTGTCAGCTGCACGCCGCTCGTGGTCGGCGCAACGGAACCCAGGCTGCCGGTGTCGAAGGGGAGCAACTCCGCCTCCAGCGCGGTCATGCTCGCGTAGCGCTCGGACGGTTTCTTCGCCATGGCGCGCTGAATCACCAGCTCCAGAGCCGGCGCAAGGCTGGGCTCGAGTGAGCTGGGCCGCGGCGGCTCCTCCACCAGCACGGCGCTCAGCGTGGCCATGGGATCGAGCCCCTCGAACGGCTTGTGACCCGTCACCGCCCGGTACAGGATCGCGCCCACGGAATAGACGTCGGCGCGCTCGTCGACTTTGTCCCCGCGCGCTTGTTCCGGAGCCATGTACGCCGGCGTGCCGAGCACGACGCCGGTCTTCGTCAAGCTCTGCGACGTTTCCCCGATTTTCGAGATTCCGAAATCCAGAACTTTGACGGTGGGCGTTTCGGCGCTACCGACGAGAAACACGTTCTCCGGTTTCATGTCACGGTGGATGATGCCGCGTCCGTGAGCCGCCATCAGCGCATGGCAGATGCTGCGCGCGATGTACGCCGCCGCCGAACCCGGCAGCTTACCCACCCGATCCAGATACACGCCGAGCTCTTCTCCTTCGAGAAGCTCGGCCACGATGTACGGCCGGCCATCGGATGCATTGTTCACGTCGAACACGCCGACGACGTTCGGGTGCACGAGCGCGCTCGCGGCTTCCGCCTCGCGCTGAAAGCGCGCTACCACGTCCGGCTGCCGTGCCAGCTCTTGGTGCAACATCTTGATCGCGTAGCGCTTGCCGCTGAGACGCACATGGCGCGCCTCGTACACGCGACCCATGCCGCCTTCACCGAGAACACTCACGATTTCGTAAGTGTTCGCGAGCTTCTTCCCGAGCAAGGGATCCGCCGCCTCGGGCGCGTCCTCGAGCGGCGTGGCGTCCCGCGGACAAACCCGGAAATCAGCAGGATAGTGCCCGCGGCATTCGGGGCAGAGCTTGGAGAGCAGGCGCGGCGGATCACTGAACCGATCGGGCGCAGGACGCGGCCGCGCCACGGTGCCGCTCTCGTCAGCACCCACCAAGGACCCACTCGAACCCGACGCCGAGTCCACTCGCGCGTTCGCCATCAGTCCCCAATGCTAGCCGATTGTGGAGCATGAGCCCCGGGTGTGGTGAAGTCGGATTCTCACACCTTGCGTCAAAGGCTCGAAATTACGGGTTTGACCCACCCAAGTCCGGGTTTCTGCGGGTCATTCAGCGCCGGACCACCATGTAAATCGTACGGCCCTGCCGGCTGACGACGAGTAGCGTGGAGCCCTTCGCCTTGCCGTAGATGTCCGTGAATTTGCCCACGCCATCGACGCGCTGGCGATTCACTTCGAGCAGCACGTCGCCGGGACGGAGACCGGCGCGTGCCGCGGCGCTGCTGCGCTGCACCCCGAGCACGACTACTCCCGCGCCCACGTCGTTCGGGATCTGGAAGCGCTTTCGGTTCAGGTCGTTCAAGTTTTCGAGGGTCAACCCATCCAGACTCGGAGCGGGCTGCGCGCCACCGGCAGGCGCGTTCGCGGCGGTCTCCTCTTGCGGCATCTCGACCAGCGCGACATCCAGAGCGAGCGGCTTCCCGTCGCGCAGAATATCGAGCCTGACTTTCTTCTGCGCACCGGCGGTGGCAATTGCGTTACGGAGCTGACCCGCCGAGTCCACCGGTCGGCCGTCGACCTTCAATACGACGTCACCACGCGCCACGCCTGCCCTGGCTGCTGGGGTGTTAGCGCTCACGTCCGAAATCAAAACGCCGTTTCTCGACGGCAGGCGCATCGCGCGCG
>DATHEN010000276.1:0-3381 GCA_035318565.1 Polyangiaceae bacterium | reverse complement strand
CTTCTTTGCAGAGCCGCACGGCACGCTGTGCGACCCAGAAACTCACGAACGTCGTGCGCCTGTTCTCGTGCGCCAGGCGCAGCTCCTCAGTAGCCGCCCGCATGTGCCTGATGGCGATGCGCAGCGCTTCGCGGGCCAGCGTCAGCTCGTGCTCAAGCATCAGGTATTCGCGCTCGCTGGCCTCGATCACTTTCCGACTCCAGTCATACCCAGCGTGACCTCGACGCCTGGCTCGGCCTCGAGCGCGGCGCGTAGCTTCTCCAGCACCCTCGGCTGCAAAGGAACCGGGCCGCGCACACTGAGCCAGAACTCGTCGTTCAGCGCCGACGTGTCGATCTCCTGCACCGTGGCCTCTTTGTCCTCGAGCATCTTCCCGAGCTGCTCGGCGGTCCAACCAGCGAGCGTCACGTCCTCGAGCGAGAAGCCGGGCAGCACCTTCCGAAGCAGCTCGTCATCCCATGGCGTGTTCTCGGTCGAGCGATTGTCGGCGAGCGCCAGGAGGTGCGCCTCGTCTTCGTCGATGTCCATGAAGCGCGCAGGCACGAGCCCGCTGATCGCGATGTCGATTGCTGACTGGTGCCACTGCGCGCGCGCCTCCGGCCCGAGCTTCGGCCACTGCAGGCGCAGCAGCCGGCAAGCCTTCTGCCGCGTGTGCCCGGCAATGATCTCCCGGTTCGCGAGCCGCGCGATGATGGGCTCAGAGAAGCCGAAGCGCTTGATCAGGTCCGCCACGTGCGGCGCGCGCTTGTCGTTCTTGCGGGGGTTGTCGGCCCAGGGCTTGAGCGATTCCAGCTCCACCCATTCGGCTGCGGGGTTTTCAGGCACGGTCGCCCCCCACGGCTGCGTGATCGTTGTGGTCGCAGGCGCAGTAGCCGCGCCGGGGCTTGTAGAGCTGATCCCACACAACCCATCTCTGGCAGCTCACGCACAGCACGCTGAGATCGTTCAGTCGCGGTGGCGTTTGCGCGTGCGCGCGCGCGTTGGGGGTGTCTTTGGCCATGTCTTCACTCCTCGAAAGAAAGCAAAGCGTCCTGAGCGCGGACGCGGAACAGCTGCTCAAAGTGGGCGAGGAGCGCTTCGGCAATCTGCTCGCGCCGTGCGTAGTCATCGCCGATGAGCTCGAACGGATGCGTGCCGCGCTTGCCGTGGGCCCATTCATCGAGCGCCTTGGCAACGGCCTGGCTCGCTTCGAAATGCGCCAGGCACAGCTTCGAGCGACAGCCGTGCGAGCGGCGCCGCGTACCGATGTCGTCCAGCCAGATCTTGAACTCGCGGCCGCAGAAGCACCTGGCCACTGCGCGACGGCGCTTGCGTCCGTCCCCATCACGAACCGCTGACGGCAGCGTGCGCACGATGGTCCAGCGAGAGATCATGGCGCGCTCCTGCACGGGAGCTTCTTGGCGACCTCTCCGGCGTAGCTTGCCCAGTATCCAATGCAGACGGCCGCGGCTTCGTCGGAGCCGGGCGACCGCGAGTGCAGGCGTGCAACGTCGTGCAGCGAGCGGGTGCGCTCGGCCTGGCGCACAATCTCCCGCGGGTGGGTGAAGCCGAGGACGCGCGAGCGCCAGACCGATGGCTGCACTTGCACGGTGAGTCGGCCGCCTGCTTCGCGAAAGGCCACGCGCCACGCGCCGCGATACTGACCTTGCCCAAGTCCAGCGAAGGGCGACTCGAGTACGAGCACGACCGCCAGGCCTTCGAGTTCGACCGTGGCCATGGCGCGGCGGCAAACGCGTCGCACTTCGGCCGGCTGGCTCAGCATGTTGAACTCGCCGGAGTCGAACAGGACGCCGCCGATTGAGATGGCCCAGCCCGAGCGCTCGGCGGTGTCGACCGCCAGGATCGTGCAGTTGTGCGCCGTCCAGCTGGGGGCCTCGAGCGCCCGCCGGGCGTGAGCGCCTCCCTGGCGTTTTACGCCGCCCGCGCGTTTTAGAGCTACCACCATACCCCCCCGATCGGTTCCGAGCCTTCCCGGTCTATTCCCGGCGACACAATCCGCGGCTAAGCTGCCGCGTCTCGGTGCATGCGTTCGCGCCTCCGCTCTCTCGTCTCCACGCCGGTGAGGTACCGCCAGGAGCTGGGGAGCAAGTCATATCGGCGCGTTACGACGATCGGCCATTGCCGGGTGCAGGCGTCGCGTGGGAACGCGGTGCGCCACACGTTGCGGACGTGGCCCTCGATGTGCTCGACCATCGCGTCGACCATGGCGCGCGTGTCGAGCTGCTCTGCGCGGTCGGCAATCTCGCCCAGCTCGTAGAGACGCTTGAGCGCGCCGACGAGGATGGTCAGCCGCGCGGCGCTCTTGGCTTCGGCCTCGTGCACGGCGGTGCGCCACATGCAGAACGCTGAAGCGACGAGCCGGCTCAGGCTGTCGGTGTCGCCGGTGACCACAGCGTTGAGCGCGAGCTGCACGTCGTTGAGTGACTGACGGTCGAGCACGGGCGGGAACGCGCCGGGGTCGGCCGGAACGAGCTCGTCGAGAAAGTTCACAACGTCGCAGCAGTGATCCCAGAGAGCCGCGGCGCGCGCGCTGCCGTTGCCTGCGTAGATCGCACCGATGCGCTCGGCCAGCTTAGACGCTTGGCTGTTGTCCATCTTCTCCCCCAAATTTCGAACGGAACTCGTCGACCAGTTTCGTGTAGAGGGCGCGGTCGCCTTTGCGCAGCGCCTCGTCCTGCTGCTCGAGCAAGCGGGTCTGCTCGTTGGCCGCCGCGGCCGGGGCATCGATCAGCTCGCCGAAGTGCGCGATGAAGCATGCGTACGGAGCGCGCTTTGCGATCGCGTCGAGCGGCTTCTGGGTCCAGCGGTCGAACGCCAGATCCAGGAGCTGCAGCGGATCCACGTTGCGCAGCTTGCCGGTGCGCTCGAGGCGGCGCGCGAACACGGCGACGTTCTTGCCGCCCATGCTTGGGTAGTCCTTGAACCGCTGCTCGAAGAGCGCGGCGAAGCGAGTCGCGACGCGGCGCGCGAAATGGTCCTCCTCCGCTTCGCGCATGAGCGAGCCCTCGCCCTGCACCAGCGAGAGGGAAGGAGACGGAGGGGGTTCTATTTCGGTCGGGTCGGGCCGGGACGGGACGGGACGCGCGCGCGTAGCACTCGGGACAGCCCCGTTTGTCCCGGGGGACTTGTCCGGGACATTGTCCGGGACATTCGGTGGTAGCCGCTTCGAGTCCGAGCTGCTGCTGAGCAGCTTAGGCCTTTGACGTTGTTCGCGTTTTCGGTCGCGTTCGTATTCGCGCCTGGCCACGACCGCTTCCTTGAGGGCCTGCTCTTGGTACTGCTCGTAGTCGTGGATTTCGAAGTGGTCGCCTCGGTCGTGCCACAGGCCAACCAGCACGAGACGTGCGGCCAAGCTCTTCGCTTTGCGGGCGAGTGGCGGGT
>DATHEN010000275.1:0-5989 GCA_035318565.1 Polyangiaceae bacterium | reverse complement strand
GACCTTCCATCCACAACGAAGCGGGCTGGGTCGGCGCGCCGTCGGCCCACGTGTAGGCCACCTGCCCTTGACGGGCATCCCACCACCCCTGGCGCGGCGAGTACGTGATCTGCATCGTGCAGGTGCCGCCGCCAGCGGCGATGGTGACGCCGGGTGCGCAGGTTCCACCCGTGATGACGAACGGCGAGTCTTCAGCGTAGAAGAGCGTGATGCTCTGAAACGTGGCGTCGATCTGGTGGTAGTTCGTGAGGACCAAATTTTGGGTCTTGCTCTCACCGATGAACACTTCGTCGAAAATGACGGAGGGCACCTCCAGGCCCGGAACCTCCCCGCGCACGTAGCCAGTGGCGCCGCGCACGTCCACGCCGCTCTCTTCCCAGTTGTAAGTGAGCGTGAACGAGTCCGAGGGAAAACCGATGGTCGTGGGGGAAAAGCGCAGCACGAGCGTGCACGTTCCGCCATCAGCCGGCACGATGGCCCCGGTCCTACACGTCCCGCCCGCGACCGAAAACGGATCGCTGAGTTGTAAGCCCGCCTGTGTGACCGGACCCAGGATCGCATCCGCGCCACCCGAGTTCGTAAACGTAAAGGTCACGAGTGAGGACGAGCCCGCCACAGTTCGCCCGAAATCGGCGCTCTGGGGAGAAATCGAAAGGCGCGCGTCCGTGCATTGCGCGGCAAGCAGCACGCTGGCGACCAGAACGATGCCAAGTTTGAAGCCACGAATCTGCAGTTGTTCGAGCAGTGCGCTCCTGAAGTGCATGTCGTCTCCCTCACTGGACGGGCACATCGCCCGCGGCGCTCGGCAGCTCGTCGTCGCCGATGTCGTCTGGGTTACCGTAGCCCAGCTGACCGGCGAACGTGTCCGAGCGGTGCTTGACGAAGCCGTCTCCCCAGCACCTGACCTTCCGATTCATGAGCAGGGCACAGGTATGGTTGCGGCCCGTCACGATTTCGGAAACGAGGCCACCCACGTTCACGTCGCCTGCAGCCGAGGGATGCTCGTTGTCGCCGATCGGATTGGCATTGCCGTATCCGAGCTCGGGGACGTTGGCACCGCCAGCAGCACCCCAGCATCGAACGGCGCCGGTCGTGAGCAACGCACAGGTGTGGTTGCCGCCGGCGGCGATCTGGCGAACCGCGCCTCCCACTTGCACGGCCCCGCTGTTGGCGGGCGTTTCGTCGTCACCGATGTTGCGAGTATGCGCGTAACCGAGCTGGCCCGCCTCGTTCTTACCCCAGCAACGGACCGTGCCGTCCGTGAGCACAGCGCACGTGTGGTACAGGCCCGCGGCGAGCTGCGCGGCTGGGCCGCCGAGGTTTACGTCTCCTGCCGCAGATGGCAGCTCGTCGTCGCCGATCACGACGTTGCCGGAGCCGTAGCCGAGCACACCGCCTTCGCCCCAGCCCCAGCAACGCACGCGGCCACGCGCAAGGCGCGCACACGTGTGGTAGGCCCCGCCCACGATTTCTTCGACCACCTCGCCTATCCTGACGTCCCCGGCCGACGCGGGCTGCTCGTCGTCTCCGATAGAGTTGCGGTGTCCGTAGCCGAGCTGACCGAAGTAATTGTCGCCCCAGCAGCGCAGACGCCCGCCATCGAGCAGCGCACAACTGTGGAACCCGGCAGCCACGACGCGCAGCGCAGGCGCACCCACGTTCACGTCTTCCGCCGCGACGTCAGCCGAGCTTTCCCGCCTACCGTAGCCGAGCTGGCCTTGCTGGGCATTGCCCCAACAGCGCACCGCGCCGCTGTCCAATAGCGCGCAGGTGTGGAGCAAACCGGCCGAGACCTGCCGCGCTCGGGCCCCGAGCGGGAGGTCGCCGGCACTGTTTGGAAAGGCTGAACCTCCGAGCGAGTACAAAACGTTGGCATATCCGAGCTGCCGGTTACTCGAGTCGCCCCAGCAGCGCACGTTGCCACTCTCGAGCAATGCGCAGGTGTGATCACCACCCGCAGCCGAGATGTGCTGCACGGGATCCGGAGTCGCGCCCGAGCCCGCAATGCCACGCGAAAGCACGCCTCGCATCCCAGAATGCTCGTATCTCACTGCGATGCTGTCCGCGACAGGCGCGAGCTCGGTCGGAGAAAAGCGGACGTGCAGCGAACACTGCCCGCCTCGAGAGACGAGTGGCGCCGTCAAACAGGAACCGCCGATGAGCTCGAAGGGAGCCGTCAGACCCAAGCCCAGCGTGGTCAGATCATGGAGCAAGACGTCCTGCTGCTGCCGATTCGTAATCCAGAACTGTTTGATCGACGCCGAGCCGACAGACAACGCACCAAATTCGAAGCCGGGTTCCGTGACAACGTCAGGGCTGAACGCATGAGGTCTGTCGGCGGTCAGCTCGAACCCCACGACGCCAACGCCGTCCACAATCGCGGCGAATCGGTCGGATCGCGCGGCACCGGGCCAGCGGTAGGTGATCACTACATAGCCATACTGAGAGAGTGTCTGCAGTGGTGTAAAGGCGAGTTGCACGGTGCATGTGCCGCCGCGGCTCGCGATTGTGGAGCCTGGCGCGCAGGTTCCCCCGGTAATCCTCACTGGGAAGGGCTGATCGGGACCGACGATCCGGGTCTCGAACGTAACGCTTTCGATCTGCGCTGCGATGCCGTTGGCGTTGATCACGGTGAGCGTCTTGGTCTCGGTTTCACCGAGGGCGACGTTGCCGAAGGCACCGCTGGTCGAGCTCAGCCCCGGAACCGAGCCGCTCACGTGGCCGGTGGCGACACGCACGTCGACTCCGCTGCCTTCCCAGTTGTATCGGACGCGGAAGTAGGATTCCGATCCCCCCGCCGTAGGCGAAAAATCGAGGACCAACGTGCACGTGCCGCCGCCGGCCCGCACCACCCCCCCCGTTACACAGGTGCCGCCGGATACCAAAAACGGCTCATCGAGCTGCAGACCCTGCTCGGTGATCGGACCCAGGATGGCATCCGCTGCGCCCGAGTTCGTCACGGTGAAAGTCCGACTCGACGTCTCACCCACGATCGTGGGCTCGAAGATCGCATCGCCCGGCGAAACCGTGAGGCTCGCGTCACTGCACTGCGCTGCGAGCAAAAAGCTCGCCCCGGCGACCAGCGCGATCCGCGTGCAGTAGAACCGCAAAATCTCAATCATCAGTCAATCCCTCTGTGTGACTGTCGCTAAACTCAGCGATCGTCCCTGCGCCTTGTCATGTGCAGCGTCGATGGAACTGGTCGAGACGGGTGCGTCCTCATGCACCTCGCGATCGACCGACTCGCGAGCGGCACGAAACTCCAGCGAGTACGCTCGGCGGCTATCTACGGGTCGAATCCGCGATGCGAAAGGAACAGCACGAATCCGCCATCCATCGTCTCTGGGCCGACCCAGCGGTAGGTGAACCCGGAATACGCATCGAGAGGTCCGACCACCAACGGTACGTACTCGACCAGCACGGTGCACGTGCCACCGCGGGCTGGGAGAACGAACCCCCTCGCGCAGGTCCCTCCCACGAGGCGGAAGCCGACATGGGGAAGGTAGGGAGGCGCGATGCCTTCGATCCGCGCCGCGAATCTGCTGGGATTCGTGAGGGTTGCGGTCTCGATTCGGCGTTGTCCGACCGCCATTTCCGGGAAGAAAACCTGAGGTGCGATCAACCCGAGAGCGTTCGCTTCCAGCGCGCCCACGGCCCCCCGCACATCGACCCCGCTGCCTTCCCAGTTGTACGTGACGACGAAGCGGCCGTTGTGCACTCCAGACACGAGCGGGGAAAACGCAAGAACCAACGTGCACGTACCGCCATTGCCAGCAACGGTCCCGCCGGTAGCGCATGTCCCTCCGGCCACGGAAAAGGGCTCCAATAGCTCCAAACCCTGCTGGGTTATCGGGCCGAGCATGGCGGCCTCGGTGCCCGAGTTGGTCACGGTGAACGTAACGGTCTTCGAATCGCCCACGGGCGACTCGAAGAAGGCATGACCGGGCGAAACCGTGAGGTTCGCGTCGCCGCACTTTGCAGCGAACATCAAGCTCGCCACCAGAATCAGTGCGGCTCTCGTACAATAACGACGAAATAAATTGAGCATGTCCCAATCCCCAGCGTAGACGGGTACGCTTCGCGCCGACTGTCGGCGCGCTCTTATGTCCACTGCTCGGGCCGGCGGTCAATCATGACCGCGTCCGAATGACTCGTGGCGGCGGAACGACTAGGCGCCGCGCGACGTTGCCTGCTTCAGTACATGCCAATAGCTCGGCGCAACTTCGGCGTTCGCGAGCACGCCGGCTGCGCGCAGCATGCGATGCGCGCGCGGCAACCGATAGTGCGGCACGAACATGAACAGGTGATGTTCCAGGTGATAGTTCACGTGATGCGGCGCGATCAGAAAGCGCAGCCAGAATGGCGCGAGCGTGGTGCGCGTCTGTCGTAGCTCGTCGTTCGGATCGCTGACCACGGCGTGCTCTGCGATGCTCCGCAGCCGCAGCACCAGCGAGTAACCCGTGAGCGCCGGCAGCCACCAGAGCAGAAAAAATGCTTCTGGCGCGCCCGCGGCGCTGAGGCCCGCGAGCAAGAGCGCGTTCGTGATCAAAAAGCCGCGCTGATTCTTTGCGAAGTCGGCGAGCGCGCGCCCGAGCGCTTTGCCTTCGAGACCCTGTCCGTACGGCGAGAGACCCGCGGAGAGCCGTGCGATCATCTTGTAGCGGCTGTAACCGGTGCGCCCCGTCAGATCGCGCAACACCTTGCGCACCATGCTCTGCTTGGTGATCGGAAACGGTGTGGCGAGCGCGCGGTCCGGATCGGCATCCGTCCACGTGGCGCGGTGATGTTGCAGGTGGATGCCGCGGTAAATGCTGGTTTCCACCATGATCGGATACGCGGCGAGCCAGTTGCCCAAGACGTCATTCAGGCGCTTGCTGCGCACGATCAAGCAATGCGCGGCTTCATGCATCAGGATCGCCAGCGCGAGGTGACGCGAGCTGACGATGATCCAGCCAATCGCAAACGTGAGCAGGCTGGGCCTCGCGATGTAGAGGGCAAAGCTCGCCAAGATCCACAGCCACGTCCAGACGATCCCGCCCACGCCGCGCAATGGGTTCAAGCGCCGGAGCTCAGCGATCTGCTCCGTGCTCAGGTACTGTCGTGCAGAGCTCATGCGAATACCTCCGCGTGCGTGGAATGCGAGGGGGCAGCTTGCAGCCGTATGCCCTCGAGCGCTTGCGCCCATACCTTTCGTCCAACGGCGTCGTACCGCAACATGGCGGCCGTCAAACGCGCACGCTCGACACTGGGTACGATCTCTTCGGGCAACAATGGATCCGTCGCGAGCAAGCGAATTGCGCTCCCGCCGAGTTGAAAGCTCTCTCGAAGAGCCAACTCGGCAGAGCGCGCAGCGATGGAGCGTTCGCTCTGCTCGAGTTTTTGGCGCATCTCACGGTAACCGTTCACGAGCTCGCGAGTATTCCAGGTCCGAGTTCGCAAGCGGCTCTCGAGCTCGGTAGAGAGCTCCCGCACTACGAACGCCTCCGCTCCATTTTCCAACCCGAGGGCGAAGAGCGTCTCCGCATGAGTACGGGTCGCGAGATTGTCCGGCCGCACCCAGAAGCTCGTCAGCGCCTCGCGAAAACCCATGTGGCCCAGCGCGCGCAGGCTCGCGCGACGCCGCACGCGCTCGGTCGCTTGCGGCAAACAGAGGGCAAGCCACTCGCCTTGCCACGGCCGCACGCGTCTCTCGCCGAGTCGCCACTCCTCCACGTGGACAGCGAGAGCGTCTGCGCCTTTTGCGAGGCGGTAGAATCCGCGCTCATCGCTCTCCACGAGTTTCGCCGCAACCAGGCGCGCTATCGCGACTCGCAGCGCGTTGCCCGTGAGGCCGAAAACGTTGCCGATTTGCACGAGCACGCTGACCGGCACTGCCTTCGCGTCCGTAACGCGCAGCAAATCGAGCAGCAGGCCGCGCGGGGTAACGGGCTTCAACAACACGAGGACATATTACATTACTTGTCTCTAGATGACAAATTATGTAATATTC
>DATHEN010000274.1:0-5739 GCA_035318565.1 Polyangiaceae bacterium | reverse complement strand
CCTCGATGATCGCGGGCTGCTGCGCTCGGAGCGGTACCTCGACGCGGACACGCTCAATGGCACCAATTTCCTCGAGCTGTTCGTGTTCGCGAACGAGGCCAAGGCCCAGGCGCTGATCGTGGCTCGCTTCGACAACCTCGGAAAGGGCGCCTCCGGGGCGGCCGTGCAGAACATGAACTTGATGCTCGGTCTGCCCGAGCAGGCCGGTCTCTGAGGCATTTTCGCGTAGGAAGCGCGAGGGCGGCGCTCCGCCACAGAGCAAACCGCTCTGCGGGTCGCCAAATGGGCGATCCTGCTTTAAGTTGCCGTCCAGCCATGATGCGAGCCTTGGCGCTTTCTTCCATTTCAAAGAGTAACGGACGCTGGTTGGTGCTGGCGCTTTCGATGGGCGTGGTCGCGTGCGGAGGATCCAGCATGCGCCGCTACCCACTCAAGGCTCCCCTCTGGGAAGACAAGGATGCGCGGCCCTTCCACGCGGAGTGTCGGCCCGATCCGGACGAAGACGACCCGGGGCATGTGGCGTGCACCCCGGAGCCCTACGAATCGCCCCTGGCCTGGGACGCGGTGGACAACACGATTTTTCGTCCCTTCGCGCGCATCTGGGCGGTGGACCCGGGCGGCGAGGCCGTCAACGTCAATGCCTTCGACGAGGTCCCCAATTCGACTTGGTTCGAAAACCGCATGCTGCAAGCGGCGCTCAGCGCCGGCGATGTCACGCGCGGCTCTTGCAAGGAAGCGGCGCTCAGTGACGAAGGCGCGGCGGACGGCAGCTGGCTCATCGATCAGGGTAAACCGCATGGCGCCACGGCCGGCTTTCGGGTGACCGTGCCCGAGCGCGGGCGCTTCCTGTTCAAGGTCGACGCCGCAGACGTGGCCCAGCGCTCGAACGCGGCCAGTGTGATCGGCTCGCGGCTCTACCACGCCGTCGGGTTTCACACCCCGTGTGAAACCATCGTCGAGCTTCGTTCTCGCGTACTGAAGTTGAAACCCGGACTGACGTCGGCCGACAACACCGGCGTGGAACGTCCCTTCGATCGCGCAGCGCTCGAGAAAGTCCTGACCAAGGCGCAGCGCTCCGGAGATCGAGTGCGTTTGGAAGCTTCGGAGTGGCTGAGCGGCTTCACGCTCGGGCCATTTCACTACGCCGGGGTACGCGACGACGATCCGAACGACGTCGTGCCGCACGAGGATCGGCGTGAGCTGCGTGGAGCGCGCCTGCTCGCAGCGTGGATCAATCACTTCGACTCACGTGAGCAGAACACCATGGCCACCTGGGTCGCGATGCCCGGGCGCCCGAAGGACTCTTCGCCCGGCTACATCAAGCACTACTACCTGGACTTCAGCGATTCGTTCGGCAGCGAGTGGGAGTGGGACGGCATTTCACGGCGCCTCGGTCATTCGTACTACCTGGATTTCGGGCACGTGGCGGGCGACTTCATCACCCTGGGCACCATCGAGCGGCCCTGGGATCGCGCACGCCGGCGCCCGCCATTCGGTTACTTCCGATCGGTGGATTTCGATCCCGAAACGTGGCGGCCAGGCTATCCGAACCCGGCGTTTTCGCGCATGACCGAACGCGACGGCGCCTGGATGGCGCGCATCCTGGCGCGCTTTACGCCCGAGCACGTGCGAGCGCTGGTGCGCCTGGGACGTTTGAACGATCCCAAAGACGCCGAGTACCTCGAGCGCGTTCTGATCGAACGGCACCGGCGCATCCTGAGGCGCTACCTCGGGCGTCTTTCCCCGCTCGCGTCTGCCCGAGTGCAGGGCGGGGAGCTGTGTGCGACGGACGTCGCCCGTCAGAGTGGTGTGTGGTCGTCGTCGAGCTTCGCGTATCGTGCGACTCTGACCCGGCCGGGTCGCGGAGCGCTCTCGAGCGCGGTTCGCGCTCTACCCGATGGCCGCGTGTGCATGGCTTTACAGCACGATCCAGCGCTCGCATCGAAGCCGGCGGACTCCGAGCAGCGTTACATGATCGTCGCCGTCTGGAACGGCAAAGCGCCGGGGCCGCTCGCTGCTCACCTGTACGATCTGGGCCCGGAGCGCGGCTTCGCGCTGGTGGCGTTGGTCCGCCCCGAAGGCTGATCGCGCGGCGTATCGATGAACGCAGTGGCGCCTCTCTACGCGTGTCTTCCAGCCGAAGACCGAACCAGCCCGGATACCATCCTCGAGGGCTTCCTGCGCTACACGAGCGAGATTGGGCTCACGCTCTACCCGCATCAGGAAGAAGCGCTCCTCGCGTTGATGGCCGACAACAACGTGATTTTGCACACGCCGACGGGCTCCGGCAAATCACTGGTCGCCACTGCCGTTCATTTCAAGGCGCTCGCCGAGGGCCGCCGCTCCTTCTACACGTGCCCGATCAAGGCGCTGGTCAGCGAGAAGTTCTTCGAGCTGTGCCGCGAGCTCGGCCCGGAGCGCGTGGGCATGATGACGGGAGACGCCACCGTCAACCGCAACGCCAGCGTGATCTGTTGCACGGCCGAGATCCTCGCCAACATGGCGCTGGCGAGCGGTCGCGACGCGGACCCGGACTACGTGGTGATGGATGAGTTTCACTATTTCTCCGATCGCGATCGGGGAGTGGCCTGGCAAGTGCCCCTGCTCACACTGAGCCGCGCGCGCTTCGTTCTGATGAGCGCCACCCTGGGTGACGTCTCGGCATTCGAGCGAGCTATGCTCGAGCTCACCGGCGCGGCGGCCGTCACGGTGAAGTCAGCGGCGCGACCCGTGCCGCTGTCGTTCGAATACCGGGAGCTCGCGCTGCACGAAGCCGTTCCCGAGCTGGTGCGCAAGAACCGCGCTCCCGTGTACGTCGTCAACTTCACGCAGCGCGGCTGCGCCGAAGCCGCGCAGAGCCTGCTCAGTCAGGATTTCTGCACGAAGGAGGAAAAGAAACGCATCGCGGATGCGCTGGTGGGCGAGAGCTTCCGCAGCCCGCACGGCAAAGAGATGCAGAAGCTGCTCCGGCACGGCATCGGCGTGCACCACGCCGGCCTGCTTCCGCGCTACCGCCTGCTGGTCGAAAAGCTAGCCCAGCGCGGCCTGCTCAAGATCATCTGCGGCACGGATACGTTGGGGGTCGGCGTGAACGTTCCGATCCGCACCGTGCTGTTCACGAAGCTCTGCAAGTACGATGGCGAGAAGGTGCGCATCTTGAGCGCGCGGGATTTTCAGCAGATTGCCGGGCGCGCGGGCCGCAAAGGCTTCGACGACGCGGGCTTCGTGGTCGCGCTCGCGCCCGAGCACGTCGTCGAAAATCTGCGGCTGGAAGCCAAAGCGGCCGCGGGCAAGCGCAAGATCGTCAAGAAGAAGCCGCCCGAGTGGGGCTACGTGCACTGGGACAAAGCCACGTTCGAAAAGCTCGTGAGCTCCGAGCCCGAGCCGCTGGTGTCGCGCTTCCGGGTCAGTCACGGCATGCTGCTGGCGGTGCTCAGTCGTTCCGAAGGCGGCTGTCACGCCATGAAGCAACTCGTACGCGACAGCTTCGAGAACGACTATCAGAAGCGCCAGCACAAGGCGCACGCGCTCGCGCTCCTGCGCTCGCTCTGGCAAGCGGGAGTGATCGACTTTCGCGGGCCCGGCCAGGGAGGCGGCGTGCGGGTGAACGCCGAGCTGCAGCGCGACTTCTCGTTGTTTCACGCGCTGGGTCTGTACGTGGTCGATGCCGTGGAGCGACTCGATCGCGAAAGCCCGAGCTACGCGCTGGACGTGTTCACGCTCGTGGAGTCCATCATCGAGGATCCAGAGGTGATTCTGAAAAAACAAATCGACAAGCTGAAGACCCAGAAGCTCGGCGAGCTCAAGGCCCAGGGCGTCGAATACGAAGAGCGTATGGCGGAGCTCGACAAGATCGAGCACCCCAAGCCGAACGCGGAGTTCTTGTACGGAAGCTTCGCGGCGTTCGCGCAGGATCACCCGTGGGTTTCACGCGAAAGTCTGCGTCCGAAGTCGATCGCTCGCGAATTGGTCGAAAATTGGCTGTCGTTCAGCGGCTACATCAAGGAGTACGGTCTGGCGCGCTCCGAGGGCTCGCTCTTGCGCTACCTGTCCGAGGTCTACAAAACCCTCGTGCAAACCGTGCCCGAGGGAGCTCGCACCGAGGAGCTGGAGGACTTGATCGTTCACTTCGGTGCACTGGTACGCGGCGTCGACGCGAGCTTGCTCGACGAGTGGGAGCGCCTGCGAAACCCCGAATACGTGGCGGCCGAAATCCCAGAAGAGCCGCTCGTCGAAGACATCACGAGCAATACCAAGCGCTTCACGGTGCTCGTACGAAACCTGCTTTTCTCGTGCATGCGTGCGCTCGATGCGCGCGATTTCGAGAGTGCGCTCGACATCGTCGAGGCCGATAGCATCGCTCAAACGCCCGTCGAGCTCGAGCGCGCGCTTCGCGCGCTGTTCGAACAGACGCCGCGCTTACAGCTCGACGCACGCGCGCGCAGCCCGCAGAACCTGCAGATTCAAACGCGCGAAGGCGCCTGGGATTTCACTCAGAACATTCTGATAGAGGACGAAGTCAGCGAGTTCACGCTGCGCGGGTACGTGGATCTGCGCCGCTCGGTGCAGGAACGTCGCGCCGTCGTCGTGCTCACGCACGTGGGCGCGGAGTGAGCTAGGGTCGCGGCGTCGGCGCGCACGTCCTCGGTGGACGGCATCGCGATCGAAGCCTTGAAAAATCGAGTGGTGTAGCGGCCCACATGGTCGCGCATGCATACGCGCAAACTGCAATCCTCCCCATACGCTGAAATTTTCCCGTCCAGCGTACGCGACCTCTGCCTCACCTGTGCGAACGGCGCACACATCGTGGCGTAGTGTCGGCGTGGCGGAACGGAAACACTCTGTTAAGGTGCCGGCCATGGCTAGAGGCGGACGGCGCAGCGGAACGATCCCGCTCCTGTGCTTGCAAGCCGGCCTGGTGGTCGCGTGCAACGCCGAGATCATTCCGCCGGAGGGCGAGGGCGGAACGGCGGGTGCGGCAGCGGGCGCCGGTGTTGCTGGAACGCAACAGAACGGAAGTGGCGGCAATAGCACGGGCGGTAAGGGCGGCAGCGCGGGCGTGGCCAACGGCGGGCAAGCCGGCGGCGGTTCCGCTGCAGGAACCGGCGGAAGTGGTGCCAGAGGCGGCCAGGGCGGCAGCGGATCGTCCGGCGGTAGCGCCGGGCGTGCTGGCGCGGGCGGATCCGGCTCCGGCGGCGGTGGATCGGCGGGTGGGAGTGCTGGTGGCGGCGGAGCGCCCAGCTTGGGTAGCTGCCCGATTTTCCCGGCGAACAGCCCCTGGAATACGGACGTCTCGGGTTACCCCCTGCACGCGAACTCGAACAACTTCATCAATTCGATCGGCCGCACGGAAACAATGCACCCGGACTTCGGGACCGAGTGGGAAGGCGCACCGATCGGCATTCCCTACGTCGTGGTGCCGGGTTCGGAGCCGCGGCGCGCGATCCAGTTCGTGGCGTACGGAGACGAGAGCGACCCTGGCCCGTACCCGATTCCGCCGAACGCACCGATCGAAGGCGGGCCGAGCGGCTCGGGAGATCGGCACGTCATCGCCATCGATACCGGCGCCTGCAAGCTGTACGAGCTCTTCTCTGCCTATCCGAACGGCACGGGCTGGCGAGCGGATTCGGGCGCGGTTTGGGATCTGCGCGTCAACGGCTCGCGGACGCTCGGCTGGACCTCCGCGGACGCCGCGGGTCTGCCGGTATTTCCAGGGCTCGTGCGTTACGACGAGGTGGT
>DATHEN010000273.1:0-4806 GCA_035318565.1 Polyangiaceae bacterium | reverse complement strand
GGATTCGGACGTGGCCGCTTACAATTCGGTATTTTTGCGGGTGCCGTGCGCCACGAGCCAGGGTTCGAAGAACGTGCAGTTCGGCGTTTCTGGCACCTGTCCAAGCGATACGCTGCGCCAGGATCCGAAGCTCGCCGCACTCGCGAACAACGGGGGACCCACGCTCAGCATGATGCCGGCCGCTGACAGCCCGGCGCTCGGCATCGGGCAGAGTTGCCCTGCGACCGATCAGCGCGGCCAAGCGCGGTCGAGCAGCGGCTGTGATTCCGGCTCCGTGGAGCGCTGACGCGTCATCATCCGTCGGCGAGCGCTGCCAGGCGCTCCATGACGTTCTTGAGCATGCCCTCGCAGCGTGTGCCCGCGAATGGAAAGACTTCAGCGCTACCGGCGCCGACCTTCTCGTACAAGGCGTCGCGCAGCAGCTCGCGCGCGCGATGGATCCGCACGCGCACGGCTTCTTCGCTGAGACCCAGACAAGTCGCCGTTTCCGCGGTGCTCAGGCCCTCGATCTCCCGCAGCACGATGGCCACACGGCACGCCTCGGGCAGGGCATCGATGGCGGCCTCGAGCAACTTGCCGAGCTGCCGTGTGGATACGTTCTCCTCCGGCGTGTGCGGGTTGGCCGTCCCGGAACGCCAATCCAAGAACGGATCGCCGGCCAGGAGCTCGAGCGCGCGCTTGCGAGCTCGGATGCGCTGTAAACCTTCGTTGATGGCGATGCGCGTGAGCCAGGTGGAAAATTTCGCGGCACCCTCGAACTGGCCGAGATTGGCATAAGCGGCAACGTAGGCTTGCTGCACCACGTCTTCCGCTTCGGTGTCGCTGCTCACTATCGACCGGACCACGCGGAACAGTCGCTGATTGTAGCGGCGGACCAACGCGCCAAAACATTCGCGTTCACCCGCGAGCACACGCGCGACCAAGGCTTCGTCGCCAGCGCTTTCGGCGCGGCGGCGAACGCTTCGCTTTGTACAATGGACTCGGAGCTCATCGGCGTTCGATGCTCGCCGCACGGCGAGCGTTACATACTTTGCCGCGTTTCTAGCGACGTATGGGCCGCGGGGCTTGCTGGATGTGAGCCGGGCCAGCGCAACCATTCGCGCACCCGCGCGATTTCACGAGACAATCTGCTCTTTCAGCGCGCTCGGATCACGTAGCCGGGCCCGCGCGCCAACCAGCGCAGGATGTCAGCGGACGAGATCATTTCGTGCGCCCCGTGCACGCGGGACACTGGCGGGTGCGGCTACAGCGCGCATGCTCTCCGCACGCAGCCGAGCAATACGCTTCAGCGCGCGCGGATGCGCTGCCAAGGACGCCTCGAGCAAATCGCGGCGTTCGCGCCTTGACGCGAGTCACCCCTGGCGCAAGCATCCAAGCATGCCCGCGCCCTCTGCCCCCACGAAGGACGCTTCGACGCGCATTCTGGTGGTGGTCTTCACGGTGGTCATGGGCAGCTTCGTGCTGACTACGCTGGCCGTCCAGCGAGCATCGCGTGAAGTAGACACGCTCTCGGATCGAATCGTATCGAGCTCGGCACCCAGCATCGAGCACCTGGCTGCGTTGCGCGGTTCCACGCTGGAGGTGGAGCTCGCGCTCTCTCACTATATCCACCAGGCACCTGACGCACGCTCGAAGCTCAACCTCGCACTCGATCGCGCACTCAAGCGCCTCGCCGACGAAGTGCACGCCTACCTGGCCCTCACCGATCTTCCCGGTGAAGAGCAATACGAAAACACCGTCCAGCAAAGCTGGGCGCGCTTCGACGAAGCGGTGCGCCGCACGCGCGAGCAGGCAGACACCGGAAATTCGAGCGACGCCTTTCAGCGCTTCACACGCGTGGTGGAGCCGTCGGCCAGCCGTCTACTGGATTTCTCGGTGCGCGCCATCGAGTTCGATGCGCAGTACGGGCGCACGCTCGCGGCCCGTATCAAGGAAATCCGCCGCCGCACGCTCTGGCTCGCCAATGGCCTATCGGCCTTTTGCGTCGCGCTAGGCGTCGCGGGTGCGCTGTTCATCGATCGCCAGGCACGCAGCCGGCGCGCCGCCGCGCTCGCTTATTCGAAGTTTCAGGAGGCCCGCGCGGCCGAGCTCGAGCAATTTTCCGGGCGCGTGGCGCACGATATTCGGGGGCCGCTCTCTGCTGCAAAATTGGGCGCCGAGCTGATCGCCGCCGGCGCACCGGAGGAGCGCAACCAAGAGTACGCCGAGCGCGTCGTGCGCAGCCTGGCGCGTGCGGACGCCATCACCAGCGCGCTACTCGAATTCGCTCGCTCCGGCGCCCGTCCCGATCCGGGCGCACGCACCGATCCACGTGAAGTCCTGGCGGACCTGGAGCCGGCCGTGCTGCAAGAGGCGCAGCGCACGCAGATTTCCGTGCGCTTCGAGGCTGCCCCGCCCGTGTTCGTGGCGTGCAGCGTCGGCGTGTATCTGAGCCTCGTCGGCAACCTGATGCGAAACGCAATCAAGTACATGGGTGATGCCGCCACGCGCCGCATTCACGTGCGCGTAACCGAGCGCGGCGCCGTCGTGCGCACGGAAGTGACTGACACCGGACCCGGCGTGGCCGAGGCGGACTTGGAGTCGCTTTTCCAGCCGTACTTCCGCGCTCCCGGCAACACGGTTCGCGAGGGCCTGGGTCTCGGGCTCGCCACGGTGAAGAAGCTGGCCGAAGGCCACGGCGGGCGCGCAGGAGCCAGCTCCGAGGTAGGCCGCGGGAGCATTTTCTGGTTCGAACTGCCACGAGCCGGCCACGCCTGGGAAGGCTCGACCAACGGGGAATCCCTCGAGCGCCGCGTAGAGACTCATCACTAGCTTGCACACCTGCGCCCGGCGCTGGCGGAATGGTTCCGCACCGCTCGCGCTTCGCGATACGCTCTTCGGGTGGCCCGTTCGCGCAGCGCCGATCCGAATGCCAAGTCCGCCAACCTGCTCACCCCACGCCCCGTGCGGACGACTGCGCAGAACGACACCGCCAGCACCGGTAGTAGCAAGCGCAAATCCAAGAAGGCGCAAACCATAGAGGTTCGGCGCATCCACCGCCGTGATCTGAACGCGGTCTGGGAGTTTCTCAAGCTCTCATTTCGCGACGTGAACCGCGGGACGGTCGAGTACCAGCGGCCCAAAACGAAGCAGCGCTTTCTCGAAACTTACGAAGAAGAGGGCGTGGATCAGCTGCTCTTCACCGTGCAGCGGCAAATCGTGGCGTACGCCGAGTGCAGCTTCGAGCTGGTCGGCAAGGACACCTGGCTCAACCCGAGCTACTTCGAACGCCGGGACATGCGCCCGCTGTACGTCGAAGAGATCGCCGTGCACCCAGAATGGCACGGACGCGGCATCGGCTCGTTCGTGCTCGAGCAACTGCAACACCTGGCGAAGCTGCGCGGGCTGACGCACCTCGTGCTCGAAGTGGCCGAAAATAACGAGAACGCGCTCAGCTGGTACCGCAAGCGCGGCTTCCGCAAGCTCGACGCAGCGATATTTCTCGCACAGAACATCAAGACCGAGCCCGACTTACTCCCCCCGCGCGAGCTTCCCGACGCGCGCGACTCCATGCCGTCCGAGCCGGATGAGACCTGAGCGGGAATCGAAGCTATTCCACGACGCAGGCGCTGCGGCAGGCTGCCAGAGTGCACTCTTGTATGGCGATGCTGCGCAGCACGGATGGATCGTTGAACGAGGTGATGCCGACCTGTTCCACGCAAGGGATTCCGCACTCGACCCGCGGATTCAACGAACCGTATTCGAGGCAGCCTGTCGTCAGAGTGCACTCGACTATCGCCCAGCATTTTTCGTCGTCGACGCACGGCGCGATAGCAGCGGCGCAGCCGGGCCCCGGCTGTTCGGGCGCCAGCATGCAGGCACGGCAGCTCTCCGCTTTCGACGCTTCACCGGCGCCATCTCGTGAGCCTGCGTCAGCCGCGGCGGTGTAGTCGACGGGCGAGGCGTCGAGGCAACTCGCCACGCAGCCCAGCATGCCCAAGGCCGCGATGGTCGCCGCACAGCGCCCGTTCGTGAATGCAGTCATTCCGTGTCTCCGGAGCTGGACTCGCCCCCGAACTGATATTGAAGGCCGAGCAGCACGTTGAATCGATCGATCGGGCTCAGGTCCGGGGGCAGCTGCGGATCGCCGGCTAGGATGCGCTGTCGGGCTCCGGCCGCGTACGCGCCGCGCGATGTGCTCGTGTACGACGCGCTCAGGCGATACGAGAGCCCGCTGACCATCGGCACGTCCCCCGTCAGCGTGGCCCGCAGCTCCAGGCGAGCAGGCGCATACGGCGCTGGCACGAACGATGAATCGAATGCGCGATCTACAGGCCGCTCGGCAACGTAGTAGGCCGCAAGCGCGGGGGTCGGTAGCTCGGAACCGAAGACATAGGCGGCCCGAGCGTTGCCGATCAGCTGTGGGGCAACCGGCAAGAGCTCCTTGTTGCCCGTCGAGTCGCGCTTGCGCGTGTAGGCCGCGGTCAGGTTCGTCCCATAGCGGAGCTTGCCGCGAACAATGGAACCTGCGAATGCCGCGTTCCATCCGAAACTTTCGATCTCCGCCACGTTGCGATGTTGCGTCGTGCCATCGCGGGCCGTGATCGGAAGCTCGCCCGCAGCTTGGAGCTCCGCAATCTCGTCCAGGGTCAGCACGTGCGGTTCAATCATGTTTTCCCACTCGGACGTGAAGACGCCGAAGAGCAGGCGTTGCGCGCCCAGTCGCTGTTCGAACGAAGCTTCGACGGACTGGACGGTTTCGGGCTCGAGCTGCGGTGCGCGCGCTTGATACAGACCCGTGGATTCGGTCTCTGCCCAGCCCGGGGC
>DATHEN010000272.1:0-3730 GCA_035318565.1 Polyangiaceae bacterium | reverse complement strand
CGGGTGGAGCTCATTGCGCTCAGCTTATCGCAAACCTGCGCAGAGGAATGAATCTGACAGACATGCCGTGCTCTTCAATTCAGGGCGTGGTCGCGTTCCTCGCTGCTCTCGTCGTCGCCCGCCGCGGCTTCGCGGCTACGCAGCTCCGTCATGAGCTCACGGAGCGTGTAGTTCTGAGACGCGGTAGCGCGGCTCGCGCGCATGGAGCCGAGCACCATATTGGCGGTGGCGGCTACGGCGGAGTCGTTCGGCGGCGCGTGCACGGAGGGTGATCGTTCGAGAGCGTCCAGGACCGCGCTCACGTTGGTAGAGGCGACATCGCGCACCGGCAGGTACATCGGCTCACCCTCCTGACCCGCTTTCGCGACCAGGCCGCGCTCGGCGAGCGTATCGAGCACCTGTTCCACGAACTTGTCGGGCGCATGCGCCAAACGCGCGAGCTCGGGCAGATTCGGCAAGGGTTTGCCCGAGGTGAAGGCGTCCGTGATGGCCAACATGGCGCACAGAGCAACGAATTGCCGTGCCGAGTGATCGACCGGGTTTTCCCAAACGCGAAAGCGAAACGCCTCCGGGTTCTGGTGTGCCGCGGTGACCTCTGCGCCGAACAGCACCACCACCCAACTCAAGAACACCCAGATGAAAAATAGCGGGATGGCCGCGAACGTCGAGTAAATCGCGTTGTAGCGCGCCACGCCGATCTGAAAGTGCACGTGCAAAAGCAGCACGCTGTACCAGAACACCCCAGCTACGGCGGCGCCGATCGCGGCCGAGCGCACGCGCACTTTGGCGAATGGCATCACGATGTACATCATGGCGAGCGCGAACGACATCGCGCCAATGGACGCCAGCTGCAGTACGAGCCCCGCGGCCGGCCACGCCACACTCTCCGCCATCGCCGCTACAGCCGCCGCCAACGTACCGAACACGGGCATGATGAACAGAATCGCAGAGTAGTCGCTGATGCGCCGTGTCACGCCGCGTGAACGCATGGCGCCGAAGATGTGATTCATGCTGGCTTCCACCGAGACCAGCATCAAGACCGCGATATAGAGCAACGCCACCAGCCCCAGAATCCCGAGCGCGCCGAAGTCGGTGTGATCCAAAAATCCCAGGAGCGTTCGGAAGATGGTGCGCAGGCTCACCACGTCCGTGTCGCCGGAATCGCCCATGCTGCGCAGCGTGGCTTCGATCCACGGGCGCACCGTGTGTGTCATCAGCCGGTCGTAACTGCCGAAGCCCTTGAGCGCGGCGACGATGAACGCCAAAAACGGGATCAGTCCGAGCACCGTATCGAACGCGAGCGCGGAGGCGCGGTGCAGGCCGTTGTCGTGCATGAAGCCGCGCGCGGCCAGGTACAGCACGCGGCACATGCGATAGAACAGCGCGCGCGGACCGGGCAGCGTGTCCAGGTTTTCCACCCAGACGTCGTGGCCAAAGAAACGCCGCGCCCGCGTAAAGGGCATGAGGGCTAAACTGGGTCGATCTTCGGCCGCTTTCAATCGTCGTCAGTCTCGGCGGGCATCGCAGCCCATCGTGCGCTTAAAAGTCTCGCCTAGATGTGAGACACTGCTCGCTCCGGAGGGCTCTCGGGGGAGCTGGACACGACGTGGAAAAGCCTAAACAAGCCAGCATTGTCGCACAGGACGCGCAGCTTGAAGCGCGCAATCGCGGTGCGCCTGGCGCGGCTCCGGTCCCCGTCCCCATTCCTCCCCACCGCCAGAGGAGCAGCGCGTCACTGCCGCGGGTTACCGCAGCGAGGGAGCCCGGCGTAGGCGACGTGATCGACCGGCGCTACGCGCTGCGGCGCGAAATCGATCGAGGCGGAATTGGTGCGGTATTCGAGGCCTATCACCTGCTGACGACCCGCGCCGTCGCGATCAAGCTGCTGGTCTCCGATCACGCGCTGAAAGTCGAGAGTCAGGCCCGTCTGCTCCGTGAAGCGAAAGCGCTGACCATTGCCCGGCATCCCAACGTCGTGGCCGTACTCGACGCGGGGACCACCGAGACGGGCGTTCCCTACCTGGTCATGGAGTTGATCGAAGGCCGCACCTTGTCGGGCATCTTGGCCTCCCGGCGCCGGGTCAGCATTCCCGACACTCTGCAGATAGGTGTGCAACTGTGTGACGCGATGGCCTGCGTGCACGATCGCGGCATCGTTCATCGCGATGTCAAGCCGAGCAATTTGTTCTTGGCGCACAACGAGATCGGCGAAGAGATCGTCAAGCTCTTCGATTTCGGTGTGGCAGGTTTGCGTAACGAACCGGTCGCCAAGGCTTCGGCGAAGCTCACGCAACAGGGAGCGCTGCTCGGTACGCCGGAGTACATGGCGCCCGAGCAGCTCTTGGGGAAGCCGCCCGACCCGCGCTCGGACATTTATTCGATCGGGGTCACGCTCTACGAGTGCTTGACGGGCGCGGTCCCGTTCGAGGGCAGCTTCGGAGAGATCCTGCTCAAGGCAGCCACGCAGCCGGTGCCGTCACTGGCAAACGGCTGCGCAGAAGCGTCGCCGGCGCTTTGCGCTGCCATCGAACGCGCGCTCGCCAAGGACCCGGCCGATCGCTTTGCCGACGCTCGCGCCTTTGCTCGTGTCTTGCTGGAGGCCGCGGACCAACCGCTCGGCCAGAGCTCCCTACTCGGCATTAGACGCGGGCGGCCGCCCCCTTTGCCGCCGGAAGCGCGCGCGCCCAAGACCGGAGTAGCACTCGGAGCAGTCGCTGCAGCGGCGGCGCCTCGCCGGCGCTACGCGCGCGCCCCTTATGTGACCCCGGTTCGCATCGCTCAGAAGGACGGCGTGACCGTGGAGGGGCACAGCGAAGACTTGTCCGAGGGCGGTATGCTGGTGCTCACGCGCCAACCCTGCAAAAACGAACAGGCCGTTAGCATTCACTTCGCCTTGCCGAGCAGCGGTCGCATCGTACAGCTGGACGCGACAGCGCGCTGGGTGCGTACGGCGCGCGGTACCGGAGCGGCCGGTCTCGAGTTTTCTGACATGCCGGACGACGTTCGCAACGCCATCCGCGACTACGTCGCGGTGATGGGCGGAAAAATCTGATCGGGTCGGCGTAGCGCTCGAATCTCTAGTAGCGGCTGGCGCGCTGTAGGTGCACGCCTTACTTTCCTCCAGTCAGACTGCTTTATTGCCGCGCTGGAGGAGCCGCGACTCGACGTTATGCTGAATTATCCCGCCTATCTGCGGATGGTGCTTCGTGCGAGCGCAGTGGGGAGCGTTCTGTCGCTCAGTGGCTGCCCCTTCGTTCTTTCAGATGATTTCGAGATCACGGAAGAAGAAGACGGGGGGGCCACGTCCAATGAAACAGCCGGCAGCTCCGGCGCGGACGCGGGTAGGCCACCGCCCGCGCCGCCTCGCTCCGGTTCAGGCGGCTCCGCCGGCAGCGCGCGGCCCGGAGCCAGCGGCAGCGCCGGTACCGGCACGGCCCCGCTCCCGGCAGCGGATGCCGGCGCAGCGCCGAACGTTCCGCCGCCCACCTGCGGTGCGAGACCGCTCGCGCCGGGCGGTGCGTGTCCGGCTCAGTGCAGCGGCGGGTGCCTGCTGGGTCTTTGCACGATCACGTGTCTGGACGAGAAAGCCTGCGGTCAAGCGGCGTTGCAGTGTCCCGCCGGCTTCGCCTGCAAGATTGACTGTATGACGCCTGGCTCGTGCAAGAAGGCGAAAGTTCACTGTCCCGACCAGTACGCCTGCGATGTCTCCTGCGCGACTCGCGACTCGTGC
>DATHEN010000271.1:0-3433 GCA_035318565.1 Polyangiaceae bacterium | reverse complement strand
GTAACCGCCGTAGCTGCCCCCCATGATCGCCAGCTTGGCGGGATCGGCGATCTTCTGCTGGACAGCCCAATTCACCGCGTCGATCAGGTCGTCGTGCATCTTGGCCGCCCATTGCCGGTTGGCAGCGTTCACGAACGCCTTACCGAAACCCGTGGAGCCCCGGTAGTTCACCTGGAGCACGGCATAGCCGCGGCTGGCCAGCCATTGCGCCGACGAGTTGAAGCCCCAGAAATCGCGCGCCCAAGGGCCGCCATGAACCAAGAGCACGAGCGGAGCGGACTTCGGCGTCGCCTCGCGCGCCGTCAGATAACTCACGAGCTCGAGCCCATCACGCGATCGAATCACGACCGAGCGCACCCCGGCCGGCGTGATTTTCTCGAGCGCTCTGGAGCTCGAAAACAGGAACGCAGCCTGTGCCGGTTTCTTGCTGCGATCGTAGTGATAGAACTTGGTGGGCCCTTCGGTCACGTAAGCGACGATCCAGTGTTTGTCGTCCAGCGAACGTGACGCGATGGTAAAATCGCCGTCTGCGACGGTCTTGAGCTGGGCGAAGTCCGGCTGGAGGCTCTTGTCGATCACGTTCCAGCGCGCACGATCGAACACGGACTGCACCGCTTGCACGTGTTTGCGCGTCGGGTGTACGAGCACGTCGGCCACGTCGGCCTGAGGGTCTTCGGCGAGCAAGCGCGGCGTGCCCTTGGCGAGGTCCAGCTCGACGAGCGCCGCGGTGTTGCGGCCGCGGCTGTCCTTCATGAACAGGCGCTTGCCGGTGATGTCGAAGTCGACCGGCGCGGTGGTCAGCGTGTCTTCCATCGGGATCGTGAGAAACGGCTGAAAACCGCCTTTCCCGTCCGCGCGTAGCAGCGCCTCGCTGCCGTCCGGTTTGCTCTGCAGCGCGAAACGCACCGCCAGATCGTCGTCCACGACGTAGCCGGAATAGCCGGCGTCGTTTTGCGCGAGCAGTTTGCGCTGGCCCGTTTTGAGCGATACCACGTGAAGATCGTGCGCTTTCTTGTCGCGATCGTTGAGCGCGACCACGATTTCCGAAGGCCGCCGCTGGCTGATGCTTTCGACGCGAGCTTGCACGCCGGGTAGAGCTACGATCGGCTTATTCTGCCCGGTTCCGACGTCGACGGCATAGACGCGCCAGTTTTCGTCACCGCCTTCGTCCTGTTGGTAGAGGATGTGCTTGCTGTCGTAGGCCCAGGCGTACATGCGCAGGTTTCGGGCCTTCTCCCGAGTGACGGCCTTGGCTTTGGCGGGGTCGGCGCTGGGTGCTACGAACACGTTCATCACCCCACGTTCGTCGTTCGCGAGGAACGCGATGTTCTTGCCGTCGGGGCTGATGGTGACGCGCGCGCGATCGGGATTGCCGAAGAACACCGTGCGTGCAGTGAGCGACGGATCCTCGCGCGGAGGAGTGGTGACGGGAGCCGCGCTGCTCGACGCGGCGCGCGGCGCTGCGCGCTCGCCAGGCGAGCTGGGGGGCGGACGCGGATCCGCGCTGCAAGCCATCAATCCGATCAGACCCAGAGCGCTCAGCGTGCGTAGCTTCATTCGACTGACAGGCTACTAGCGGAGTCTCGCGTCAGAGGCCAGAGGGGCTCAATCTGCCGCTACGTCCATGCGGTGCACGCGTTTCGGTGCCGTTCCAACCTCGAGCGTGGCCGTCACGTGGCGGCTCTTCACGTCGATTCGATGTCTCAGTGCCAGCTGCCCGTAAGCTCGCACTCTTGCGCACCACGCTCTCGGCACGCCGTCACGCTGCCCGATGCGATCGTGGTGCCGGTCAGTTCACCGGCGCGCTTGACGAAGCCCACCACGGACAGGCACTGCGCGTGGCACTCGTTGGGAATGCCCACGAGCCGCAAGCGCACCTTCTTCGGGCCGAGCTTGATCACTTCCATGCTGCCCGTGTCGTAGTGCGCGCGCCAGGCCGCCGCCGCCCGGTTCAAGAAGAACTCGATGCTGCCGAGGCGTAGAAACGCGCGCAAGAAACGCGGCACGTTGGCGTCGCAGGCGAAGCGCCCCATTTCTTCACACAGTGACAGATCCCCGCTGCCGGCTACGCGATCGATAACGCGGGTGATCTCGCAGTTGAGCTCGTACGGAAACCACTGGTTCGGCAGAACGCCTTGCAGCATCTCCCGCGTGCCCGGGTCGAGCGCCGCGTAGAATCTTTCCAGGACCTCGGGCCCTTTGGAGCGCGCGAAGTCGAGTCGCGCGATGATGACGGTACCTTTAACGCGCATGTCGATGCTTCAGGGCGCGCCCGAGACAACGAGGGATTGAGACACGTTTGGTGCTGCGATAGGGCCGGAGAGTCGTTTGCGGCAGCTTACCACTGTCCTCGCTCCGACCACGAATGTGTTGGTCTTCGCGCCGAGAAATGCCCGCTTTCGACGCCTGGGAGCTCGGGCGGTCGTGCGCGCGGAGGGCGTGCAAAAAGTCTTGCAGTTCTGTCGTCACGCAAGGGATGGGACGTTGCGACATCTCTTCCACCGAGGGGCCCACAATCATGAAAAAGATAGCTGCAAGAAATGCTCGTCAGCCGCTACTGGCCGCGGTTTGTTTGGCAGCCGCCGGTTGCGCTCTCGAGACGCAGGCGGAGCAGAACGGCTCGCCCGAAGCGCCGCTGGGTCGGACCGAAAGCGAGCTCCGGCGTTCCGATTTCGGGATGAGCCGCTCCCTGGAGGCGCTGGACGCCACCGGAGCCTGGCAGACCGTGCCCCTGCCCGCGTGGGCTTTTCCCACGACCGATTCCACGGCGCGAGGACCGCTATTCGATCGAGGCGTGACGTCTTTTACCAACCTATCGTGGGTAGGAGACGCGAACAGCTATATCGACGTGTTCGATTCGCCTCTGCTGTCTACCATCGTCATTGGTGGTGTGCCGGTTACGATCGACGGCTCCTCGAACGGCTCGTTCTTCCGTGTCTTTTATCCGTACGCGAGCAACGCCGAACTCCGGCTATTCTTCATGGAACGTGAATTTCGCTTCCCGCGCGCCGTCAACGTCGCGTTGCCCGCTGGCAGCCGCTGGAGGGCGCTCCGGCACTACGATCGCGGCGAATGTTCGGAGGCCGTTTCGTACAGGACGCTGCTCGACGCCATCATCAGTGGCCTGACCCCGCGCCTCGACGCAGCGCTCCGGGAGAAGGATCTGGGCGGAGCCACGCTGTCCGGCAGTGCTTCCGGGACTCCCACGCTGCGCCTCGGAACTTGGGGAGTGCCGGCGAACGCCGACACGTTTACCGTACGCGCCAACTATCGCGTTGGGGCGTGCGACGGCCTGATGCGCAGCTCCTTTACCGGACGTTTCGCCACGTCCGGGGGATTGCCGACGTTCACCGTTACCAGCGTTTCTGCGCCGCTCGACTTCGGGGACGACGCCTGCGCGGGCGGTTTGGCGCTACTCGCGGGACACTGGTTC
>DATHEN010000270.1:0-8596 GCA_035318565.1 Polyangiaceae bacterium | reverse complement strand
GACGACGCCGGCCACTTCTGCGTCCGGAAGCGCAGGCACATGGCTGATCTCTGCGCGCGGTCGCTTCTGACCGCAGAAAAAGCGCGCGAGCCAAGTGGTGGGCAATGAAACTCCGATCTCCTCGATCGACCACCGGGACGGGGATGACAAAGCTGACGCTCTGCCGCTTCTGACCTGCCAGTTTCGACTTTTCATGCGCTCGCACGAGTAACTTTGGCGCGGCTCGCGGCGCTCGAGCCCGCTCGCCGTTCGGCATCGGTCTTGCTGGGGCTCGCTTCGTGGCGAGACGCGTAGCGAGGCCGGCGCTCTACGGAACTGCAGCGTGCCGCTGGCCTCGTGTGCGTCGCAGAGACGTGCGCGGCGCGCTGGTGCTGTGTCACGGCGTGGTGCTCGCTCTGGCTGCGCTGCCCACTGCGCGCGGCACCGTGAGCCGCGAAGCCCTCGCGCAACCGCCCGTACAAACGGAGCTTCGGCTCTGGGGAGAGCGGCTCGGCGCGTCGCCTCGGGAGCTCGAAGAGTTCGTGCTGAAGCTCGCCGAGACGTGGGATGGCGTTTATGCCGTGATCAATCGCCCTGCCGATCGCTACTTCGCATGGACGGGCACGTATCAGGCGTGGGCCGTGTTCGTGGCGCCGAATCGCTGGCCCACTCGCTTTCAAATCCAGGTGCACCCGTCCAGGGCTTTGCCGGGTGAATTTCAAACCGTCTTCGAAGAAGGGACCGAACGCTACGCTTGGCAGGGCACCTTCTTTTCGCAAGAGCGAGGCCGCGTTTACTTCGAGCTTCAGACCTGGCCGCGCTTTGCGTGGCTCGGCCCGAGTGTGTGCCGCTGGGCCGCACGCAAGTTGTTTGCAGAGCGCCCGGACATCGACGGCGTGCGTTGCCGCAGCTACCGCGCCCCGTCCCGTTCACCGGAGCAGGTGGCGCGGCGCGAGACGCCTCCCGGCGAGTGGCTGTACATCGACGAGGTGTGGCGTTGACGGCGCGGCTCACGGCGTGGTCACGGTGGACGGCGCTGCTCGAGACGCGCGAGGCGGCGACGAGCTTGGCGCTCTGCCGGATACTGACGGGGTTCACGCTCATTCATGGTCTGTTTCGCATGGGCTCGAGCGGCGCATGGAGCGCGGTCTGGGTAGACGCAGCACACGGCGGCGTTCTCGGGCTGGCTTCTCCGTGGCTCGGCTGGCTGCACCCCGGAACTCGGGCCGAGACCGCGCGGGTCATGGCCGTGGCTGCCTGTGGCGCAGTGCTGATGACCGTCGGACTGTGCACGCGCCTGGGGATCCTCCTCGCGTGGCTCGGAGCACGCGCGTTGTCCACGTCGATCGTGATCGGACCGCAGACGTCGGACTTCGTGCTCTTCAACTTGCTCTTGCCGCTGGCCTGCTCCGGATGCGGGCGTAGCTTGTCGCTCGATTCGCTGCTGTTTCGCAGATCGCACGAAGTGATGGCCTGGCCGCGCTACGTGCTGATCGGCCAGATGACGCTCATGTACTGGGCGTCCGGAGTTCAGAAGATCTCTTCGGGTTGGATCCCGGGCGGGTCGCTCGACGCGGTCTGGTACATTTTGCAGTGGACGCACTGGTTGAAGCGTCCAATTTCGATCGAAGCGCTCGCGCCCTGGTACTGGGTCACTCGGCTTCTGACGCTCGGCACGTGGCTGCTCGAAAACTCCGCGCCGCTCCTGCTGCTTGCGTTCTGGTATCGGCACACGCGCGAGCGTCCGGGGCGAGCTCGAGCGTGGTTCAACCGCCTCGACGTGCGCTCGATCTACGTTGCATCGGCGCTGCTCATGCACATCGGCATTTGGGCTACGCTCGAGGTGGGGGAGTTTCTCGGCTATTGCACGGCATACGCCGTGTGCTGCTACACGCCGTGTGAATGGCGTCGAGTCTTCACGGCGCTTCCCTTCAAGAAGCGCCGTGTCGTCACTGCGGCCTGATCCGTGCTTTCAGTTCGCGATCGGGCAAGGCCAACCATCCAGCGTCGGCTGATTCGGATCGAGGGTGTAGAAACACGACACCTCCGTGCAATTGCAGCCAGAGCAGGTGGTCCTACGCCACTCGTAGGAGGCCAAAAATTGCTCGCTGGAAGGCGTGCAGGTTCCTTCGCCGCCAGCCGGTAAGTTGGCGGGTGCAGTCGGGCATTCGAGGCGCGGAGCACCGCCAATGCAGATTTCGCTGCAGCTCATGGCGCTCACTTTGGCGTTGTTCCGCAGTACGATCTCGATCGGCGTATCGAGCGGAACTGGACCGCCGCTGTCGAGACCGCGCTCGTCCACCGCGACTTTGAGGAGCGTGAAACCCTTGGCAAGGGCCTGGCCGTCTTGCTCGGCGTAGAGCAGCTCGTACGAGACGGTAGCGTTGATGGGGGACCAGAAGGGACTCGTTCGCCAGAAGGAGCTGGCTCCGACGATCTCGTCGGAGGAACCTTGCGCAGGCGACTTCAGGTCCAAACGGCGGTTCGAGTTGCCATCGCGATACACCACGAGCTGACCGATGCCAGGCAGCGTCGCGCCGGCCAGCGTGGGAAGCGCCTGCTTCGGTGGCCTCTTGCCGATGTCGAGGCTGAAGTCAGCGGGCAGCTGGTCCGCAATGTCTCGATCCTGGCTCACGAATGGCTCGTTGACGGTGCTCGAGAACGACGGACTCGGGCACTGCTCCGAGGGTTCCGGCAGTCCCCAGCTGCCCGTGAAATTCGGATACCAGACCAGCGCGAGCCGCAGGTCGCCAGCGACGGCCAGGGGAACGCCGTCTTGGCGAACGACCCCGGTGAGGCGCGTGCCGCGTGGCTTTTTGCCGGGCTTTGCGCCGTCACGATCCAGGTTCGGAAGATCGTCGAAGGTCGGGTACCGACAAGCCACGAGAGCCGCCATGGACAAAACGGATACAGAGATTGCACGCGTCACGATGCCGATTCCAAAACTCACAATGCCTCCACCCGCGCGAGATCGTTGCTGCACGCCAATAGCGCCGCGCTCACCGTGCAGGATAAGCGATCCCCGCACGCAGCTCGCAACAATCTGGAGGAACCGCTAGTTCACGCGTGCGGTGTCACTAGTGGCACTGTGTAGTTGCGTTAGGATTCCGACGAATGCGTTAGGATTCCGACGAAACTGGCGTCGCTGCGCGGCGTAACGCCACGACCCCAGCGACGATGACCAGCAGCGCGCCGGACGAAGCGTACAAGTCCGGCAAGTGCGAGAAGAACAACCAGTCCAATACGCCTGCGAATACCACCGACGTATAGATGAACGGCCCCACCTCGGCCGCCGGAGCGTGGTGGTAGGCGTTCGTCATGAGGAGCTGTCCGAGCGTCGCGAGGACGCCGACGCCGAGCAGCGCCGGCCACAGCTCGAGAGCGGGCGAGTGCCACTGCCAGAGCGCAGGACCGAGCGAAAGCAGGCTCGAGATGAGCGCGAAATAGAACACGATGCTGGTCACGGATTCGCTGCGCGTCAGCTTGCGTATCCCCACCTGCGCCGTGGCGGCGAACACCGCCGCGCCAACCCCCACCAGCGCCACCGGCTCGAAGATCCCCGTGCCGGGCTTCAAGATCAGAAGTAAGCCCGCGAATCCGAGCAAGAGCGGCGGCAACACGGCACGCGAAATGCGGATGCCGAGCCACGCACGCTCCACGATCGGCAGAAACAAGGGCAGGGAGTAATTGAGCAGCAATGCTTCGGCGAGCGCGAGGTGCGCGATGCAATAGAAGAAACAGTACATCGCGGCCATGCCGAAAACGCCGCGCAGCACGTGTCCGCCGAAGTGACGCGTGCGCAGCGCATGCGGCCCTTTCTGCAGAACCCAGGGCAGCAGCACCAACAAGCCGAGGGCCGATCGTAGAAACACGACCATGGTGTGCGGCAGCGTCTTCGAAGCCAGCTTGGCGAGCAGGCCCATGAGCGCAAACGAGAATGCGGCAGCGACCATGCTGGCCGCTGCACGGCGCAAATCGGTTGCGGGCTCGCTCACAGCGCCAGCTTCCGCCTTGCGCGCCGGTGAGCTCAAGTCAGCGGCCGCGCTATCTCCCCGATTCTGCCCTTGGCCAGCAGCTCTTCGAAGGCTTCACCGAGGCTACGACCCATGTCCAGCGCGCGCCGCCAGTTTGCCATGCGCTCGGCATCGCTCATGAGCGAGAAGTCCTTGCGGTCGGGGATGCGGCCGTTCGGAAGCGCCGCCACGTACTCGGGAGTGGCCGTGAGCACGACCACGCGGCGCAGGCCTCGCGTCCGCCGCCAGGGCAATGATTTGTCGAACCAGCCGGGCACCAGGTACGGATAGAAGTGCGGATACAGCGTGAGGCCGTCCGGCGCGTCGATCTCCGTGCCGAAGTGGTAATCCGCGACTCCGCCGTCGCGGTAGACGCCAGCCGGCGCGCCGGGTGGATTACGGACGCCGCTCATGACTCCGGGGATGGCAGCGCTCGCCATCAGCGCGGCGCGCAGGTTTTCGCTGGTGAGCGGCACGTGACGCGTCGGCAGGGACTGCCAGGGAGCAAAGGGTCCGGCATCTCCCTGTGCGTCGAACACCACTCGCTCGATGGCTGTAGCCAGCGCACGCCGGTGCAGCGTATTGGCGAGCGCCGCAAGACCGAAGCCGAGCAAGTTGGCGCGGCCTTCACTGGCTCCCAGATGCAGAAAGCGCGCCGTGACGATGTGCAAACGAAACAGCGCGTGCTCCACGAGCGGGGGTGCGCCGTCGTCGCCGAGCAGACGAGTCAGGATGCGCTCGCCCTCTTCCGTGACCTCAGCCGGCGTAGGCTTGTGCTGGTAGCACTGGGCGATGTAAGCGTCGGCGAAGCGGTCGAGCGCGGCGACCGGATCTTTTGCGAGCAGGCAGGCGAAGCGCCACGTGCCGATCGAAGAACCTACGGCATGCACCGGGGCGCGCGCGCCGCTGGCGAGCCACGGAAACAGTACGCGGTCGAGCCCGTGGAGCAGCAGCCATTTGGGTCCGCCCGACGCGCCCACGATCGCGCGCACGCGTTCCGCGCGCAGGCCGTGCTCGCGCAACTCGTCGAGCGCTTCGGCACCTGCCAGAACTCGTAACGGGCTCGACACGGGGGTTGCTGTCATGAAATTCCGAGCTGACTTCCTAATCCCACGCGTAAGTCGCCTCGCAGATGGGCCAGGCGCAGCGCTCTTGCTCGATGTACACGTTGGCCATCCCCATGCTCGAGTAGACAATTACGCCGCTCTGGCGATTGATCAGGCAGGCAAAGGGGTGGTGTCCCAGCCAGCCCTGCACGCGGTGCAGCGCCTTGTTCGAGGAGAGGTGCTCGACGCTCACGGTGCCCGAATCGTAGTGCATGTCCCAGAGCTTCTGGACATAGCGCGCGTAGAGCGGCGGCGTCGCCATCATACGAAAGAGTTTTGCGTAGATGCCGCGGATGGTGTGCTCGACGACCGTTTTGGCCGCCTCGAGTGCCAGGGTCACGTGCTCGGTAGCCGGCTGTGACTCCATCAGCACGTCCAGCACGTGTCGGTAGATCCCCGCGTCGTACCAGGTGGAGGGGAGCGCGCCGAAGGTGCTCGACGAAAGGTCGAGGTTCGCCTTGAGCTCCGCGGGCAGGGACTCGAACGCGCGGCACACGACGGCGGTCCCAAAGCGACGATGCAACCAGGGCGCGAGCTCGCGCAAGACTACGCCTTTGAAGCACCCGGCCGGTGCCGGTCGGGATGTTGGCAACGCCGTCTACTCCTCTCAGCACATGGCTTTGGCCCAAAGCGCCCGCTGAAGTCCAGCTGATTTCGCTATTCGAGGGGGTTTCGGCGGGTTTGCGCGAGCAGCGGGCTCGGTCAACAGGTCGTGAACCCGCCGTCGGCTGCGAGGGTTTGCCCGGTGATGTACGAGGCAGCATCACTCGCCAGGAACAGCACGGGACCGGCGATTTCTTCCGGCTGCCCCACGCGATTCAGGCACGTGCGCTCGTTGATCCTTTGCACCAGCGACTCGCTCGACGTGAGTGCTTGCGAGAGTCTCGTCTCGACCAGGCCTGGAGCCACGGCGTTCACGCGTACCCCGAGCTGCCCGAGCTCGACCGCCAAGGACTGCGTCATGGAGATCATTGCTGCCTTGGTCATTCCGTAGACGCCCTGCATGGGGGCAGCCCGCAGGCCTGCGACGCTGGCGATGTTCACGATCGAACCCGTGCCCTGGCGGCCCAAGACGTGTTTGGCGAAGGCGCGCGACGCCTCGAACGCGCCGCGCAGGTTCACGTCGAAGGTCTTCATGTACGCGCCCTCGTCGATATCGAGCATGGGTCCGAAGAACGGATTCGTCGCTGCGCAATTGACCAGGACGTCCACCTTGCCGAACGCTTCCACGGTTCTGCCGATGAGCTCCCGGCACTGATCCACGTTTCCGACGTGCGCCGCGAGCGCGAGCGACTCGTGGCCGCGCTTTTTGATCTGTTCGGCCACGGCGGCCACGCCGTCCAGCTTGCGGGACGAAACCACCACTTTGGCTCCGGCGTCCGCGAACGCGAGCGCGATGGCCTCACCGATTCCTCGGCTGGCACCACTGACGATTGCGACTTTGTTTTCCAGATTGACGAGCGCCATGGCGCGCAGGCTATGTCGAGCTCCGCTCCGCCGTCACATGGAAAATGCGGGCCGTATGCGCCATTTTCGTAGCCGCGAGTCCCGAAGCTCGGCGTCTCGGTCGCGACGCAGCGCGCCGAGAAGCCTCGCGCAGGGCCGCGAGCTCGATGATAGAGTCGGCGCATGAAGCTTCGCGCCGGGGATGGCGTTCTTCTGGTTGCGCACGGCACCGTAACCAACCTCGACGATCTGCCCGGATTTCTAGCGCGGATTCGCCACGGTCGGCCGGCGAGTCCCGAGCTGCTCGCCGATCTGCGGCGACGCTACGAGGCCGTTGGTGGATCACCGCTCTTGGAGATCACTCGAGCACAGGCGAGCGCGCTCGCCAGTCGTCTCGACCTGCCCGTGCTGGTGGGCATGCGGCTCTGGGAGCCCAGCGTCGAAGACGCGCTGCGCGGTGCGGCGCACCTGGGTATCAAGAGGTTGGTCGTGCTGCCGCTCGCTCCGTTCAGCGTCGCGGTGTACTGGCAAGCGGCGCAGAGCTCGCTCGAAAGCGTTCGGAGTGAGCTCGGCGCCAGCGCCCCCGAGCTCGTGCCCGTGCCGGCCTGGGGCGAAGATCCGGCGTTCGTTGCTGCGCACGCCGCGGCCATTCGCACGATATCGGCCGATCTGCCCGGCGCCGAGCTGCTGCTCAGCGCACACAGCCTTCCGCTCGTTGCGATACGCTCCGGCGATCGCTATCAGAGCGAAGTGGAAGCTTGCGCGCGCGCCATCGGAGCGCGACTGAACCGTGACTATCGCGTCGTGTACCAGAGCCAGGGAGCAGACGGCGGTGAATGGCTCGGGCCCGACTTGCGCGCGGAGCTCCGCGGCCTTCGCGAGCAGGGAAAAAATCACGTCGTGCTCGCTCCATTCGGGTTTTTGGCGGATCACGTGGAGACGCTCTACGACCTCGACGTGGAGGCGCGCGGCTGGGCGGAGGAGCTCGGGCTCAGGTTGCTGCGCGTCCCGGCGCTGAATACCGACGAAATCTTCATCGGCGCACTGGCGAATGTAGCAGAGCGCGCACTCGCGAATTGCTAGGCTAAAGACGCATGTCCCCCTCGCTCGAAGCCACCTCGCGTCCCCCGCGCAGCGCTGCCAAGGTACGTTTCTGGGTGCGCTTGCTCGGCCTGGTCGTGGCGGGATCCATCGCCGTGGGCTGTCCGTGCGTGCGCGGCGCCGTGAACGCCAGCCCGGGTCTGCGCTGGTGGCTGTTTTCGAACTTCGGCGCGCAGCGGGTTTGCCCGGAGATGTTGAAGCGCGGCGCTGGTTTGAAGCTCACGCCCACTGGAAACACGATCGGACGCTTTTTCCCGACACGGTGCCAGCACAACGTGAACGATCAGGCGCAGACGGTCACGCTGTACTTCGGCGGCACCGGTTCGGCGTGGACGCCGGTGGCCGGGCGTGTGGGTTTCGCTGCGGAGGCGTCCGTGGAGTACGGCATGGACTTCTACATGGCGGAAGACGCCGTGTACGTGTGGGCCAAGACGCGAAGTATCGTGCAGGGACCGGATTTCAAGATCGGCTCGGTCGAAAACAAGCTCGCCGATTGGGCTGCGCGCTCGCCCGTCGGATACATGGCGAACTTGTTCGGTAGCCAGATCGTCTCGAGTCAGCTGGCCAGTGGCTTTACCGTGGTGCACTCGGACGAGGGAGACGAGTTCGCGCTCGGCATTTTGCAGCCGCCGGCACGCCCCAAGAAGCCCTTCGACACCTCTGACGGCGATCGCTACGTGTTCGCCAACGAGACCACCGAGGTCAGAAATGGCCAGATCGACTTTCTCGGTCCGCTCGAGGTGCCCGACTCGGACCAGGCGCTGTTCTTCCGCTTTCGCCTGGAGGGCCCGCCCATCGACGTGCTGCTGATCCGCCGTGGCGCGGGCGATTTGTGGCGCGAAAGCCTGCAAAAGGGCGCCGCGCTGGCGCCCCCGCCCGAGCTACCGCTCTACTCCTGGCAGCTGGCGCCGGGCAGCGAGCAGCGGCGCAAACTCAAAGTGCCCGCCGGGC
>DATHEN010000269.1:0-2231 GCA_035318565.1 Polyangiaceae bacterium | reverse complement strand
TGGAGGTGATGCGCAGGTCGTTCCATTCTCCGACGGGCTTGCGCGCGGCGTTCAGTGCGGCCGTATCCGGGCTGTCGTTGCCCGGTGAAAGTAAGGGCAATCCGAAGATGTCTCCAGTATCTCGATAACTGCCCTGAATCTCGATGGCTTCCGGCCAGACTCGATGCGGCGGTTGGACATGGACGAAGTAGCCGCTGTTGCCAGTGAAGGTGTCGTCTTGCCCGGGCGGCAGCGTAGGGGGGCGCTCGAATCGGAACTGCAGCTTGAAGACGAAGTTTCGGTAGACGCCGCTACCGTAGATGTAGCCGTTTGGTTGGCCGTCACACTTGAGCGTTCGATCCTCGATACGAACATCACTTGGACTGAGACCGACCAGGGTCAGTCCGTTCAACGTTTGTCCATCGAAGAACGGTTCGAACCCGTCCTCGCAACTCGTCGTGAGCGGGGCGAATGCCATGACGCTCGCGAACATCAGCGTTCTCGTGTTCTTCATCAGCCTCCCCCTGAAGTGCAATTCCCTTGCCCGCGTCGTACGCCAGGCGGGGCTCGCTCCGATCGCGGGAAACCTGGGAAATGCCGCTGCCAACGCCGCGCCGGCTGTATCGTTCAGCGCGGATGTGACCGATACACTGTTCGACTTGATACACTCCCTCGGAGCAGCCTTCCGCCGGCTCCAGCACGGCTCCTGTGCTAACTTCGCTGTTGCTGATGTCGGGGCCCGGTTCACGCAACGGCGCAATAATAAACGGTAAGTGGCACGTGGACCGCTTACTGGGCTCGGGCGGGATGGCGGAGGTTTACGCCGCGACGCACCGCAACGGCAAGCGGGCCGCGCTCAAGATCCTGCATCGTGAGCTGGCAGGCAAGCCTGTGACTCTGCGGCGCTTTCGGCGTGAGGGCTACGCCGCCAATCGGGTCGGACATCCGGCTGTGGTGATCGTGGACGACGACGACGTGTGCGAGGACGGCGCGCCGTACTTGGTGATGGAGCTCTTGCTCGGCCAGACCCTCGAAGAGCTGCGCAATGCCCGTGGCGGAAAGCTTTCGCTGGCCGAGGTCGCGCCGCTGGCCGTCGAGCTGATGGCGGTGATGGCAGCCGCGCACCAGAAGGGCGTCGTTCACCGGGACATCAAACCATCGAATCTTTTCGTCACGCTGCAAGGCGCGCTGAAGGTGCTCGACTTCGGTATCGCACGCGTGAGCGATGCGCGCGATCACGGGGACGCCACTGCGGAATGTTTTCTCGGGACGCCGGCCTACATGTCGCCGGAGCAGGCGCGGGGTCGTTGGGAGCGTGTGGATGCGCGCTCGGACATCTATTCGATCGGCGCAACGCTCTTTACGTTGCTCACGGGCAGACCCGTACATGAAGCCGCGACCCGCAACGAACAGCTCGGCCTGGCGATGGCAGTGCAGGCGCCGGCATTGCGCGGCCGAGTCCCCGAAGTTTCCGATGACCTCGCAGCGGTCGTCGATCGATCGCTGCGCTACGATTCGGAGCAGCGCTGGCCGAGCGCCGAGGCCATGCGACGCGCTTGGCGGGACGCGAGCCAGGGAAGTGAGCACCAGTTTGCTCCAGACGCATCCCTGGCAGAGCACTCGAGCGCTCGGGCCCCGGGCGGTGAGACGCCGCAGGGTGAGCCCGCAGCGGCCACCCTCGTCGGTGAACGCGCCGGGCCAGCGGGCGAGCAGCCGCGCTCGCTGCGGTCGCGCAGCATGCGCTGGCTGCTGGCCGGTACACTGTCCGCGTGCGGCGTTGCTGCAGCCGTACACTGGGTTGGTCTTCGAAGCCGAGAGGCTGCAACGGACGTCTTGAAGGCGGGCCTCGGCCTTCCTCGAGCTCAGCCCGTTCGGGTCACGATCTCGAGCGGCGCGCCCGAACGTACAGCGGGGCCCGCTCGAACGGCAGCGCCAGCCCGCAGCGGCACTCGGCCGGCCAAGCGCGCTTCACGTAACTCGAGCGCCACTATTGGTGCAAAGCCGTCCCGAAATCTTCAACCCGGTGCTGATCAGCTCGCGGCAGAGCTCGATCGGCGCCGCTGATTCGCAAGGGGGCTCGAGCGTGCGTGCAGCGTTTGTCGGAACTCGGATTTCGCGCCACGCGCTGTGCGCTGCCGTTCTGACTTGGTCGGCGCTCGCCGCTGCGCAATCGGATCCCGAGGCCGTGGCCGAAGCGCTGTTCCGGTCCGGGCGAGAAGCTGCGGCGGCCGGCGACCCAGCGCTGGCCTGTG
>DATHEN010000268.1:0-2952 GCA_035318565.1 Polyangiaceae bacterium | reverse complement strand
CGTGCGGCTGCCTTCGCGTCCGGTGCGGTGGCATCTTCCAGGTCCAGGATGATGCCGTCGGCGGACAAAGTTTTGGCTTTGTCTTGGGCGCGGGCGTTGGATCCCGGCATGTAGAGCGCGCTGCGGCGGGGACGAACAGGCATGGCCATGGCAGTTTCCTCGAATCGCGCGCCGAAGGCGCGGGGCAAAGGCCGGCACGCTTACTTCAGGACCGCGCGGGACGAAAGCAGAAGCGTTGACGCGAAATGCAGCCTCTGCCATGGCATGGCCTACCGCGACGATGAAAAACCAACGCAAATTCTTCAAACCCCTCGCGATCGGCGCCCCGGATCCATTGCGTGAGATCCCGTTCCGACCTTCGCGCATGATCCACTTCTTCGATCCCAGCAATCCGAAGATGGTCGCCAAGGTGCCGGACCTCGCCAACAAGGTGGATGTTCTGCTCGGCAACCTGGAAGACGGCGTGCAGTCGGATCGCAAGCTCGAGGCGCGCGAGGGGTTGGTCAAGGTCGGCAAGGAAGTTCAGTTCGGCGAGACGCAGTTCTGGACACGCGTGAACAGTCTCGACAGCCCCTGGTTCCTCGACGACGTGCTGCGCCTGGTTGGAGAAATCGGCTCGAAGCTCGAAGTGATCATGGTGCCCAAGGTGGAGGGTCCCTGGGACATCCACTACGTGGACCAGCTCCTCGCCCAGCTCGAGGCGAAACACTCCCTGAAGCGGCCGCTCTTGATTCACGCGATTTTGGAGACGGCTTCTGGCGTGAACCACGTGGAAGAGATCGCCGCGGCGAGCCCGCGCATGCAGGGGCTCAGTCTCGGCCCGGCCGACCTCGCGGCATCACGCCGCATGAAGACGACGCGCGTAGGTGGCGGGCATCCGGGTTACCTGGTGCGCAGTGATCCCGATCCGAAGGACGCGAACGCGCCGCGCGCCACCGCTCAGCAGGACCTCTGGCACTACACGCTGGCACGCATGGTGGACGCCTGCACGGCGAACGACATCCTGCCGTACTACGGTCCCTTTGGAGACATTGCCGACCTCGTCGCTTGCGAAGATCAATTCCGCAATGCGTTCCTGATGGGCTGTGTGGGAGCGTGGTCGCTTCACCCGAATCAAGTCGCGATCGCGAAGAAGGTGTTCAGCCCTCCACCCGAGGAAGTGGCGTGGGCACGCCGCTGCCTGGACGCCATGGGCGACGGCACCGGCGCGGTGATGATTGACGGCAAGATGCAGGACGACGCGACCGTCAAGCAGTGCAGGGTGATGCTGAGCTACGCCAAGGTGATCGCGGAGCGTGACCCGGAGATGAAGCAAGCTTACGGCTTTTGAACGAATTTTGGAGCGTTGCGGTGCGCGTTCGACTTCGCGCCCCCGCGCGCCACGAGACGAGGTTTCAATGGTGCGTGGATACGCACCGGACATAGGATGCGCGCGTTATGACCAAGACGATTTACGAGTTGGGCGAAGTTCCGGAGCTGGGCAGCGTGCCTGCCAAGATGTACGCGCAGGTGATCCGCGCGGAACGTTTCGGTGAACCGAAGAGCGCGTTCCAAATGGAACAGATCGAGGTGCCCGAGCTCGGCCCCCGCGACGTGCTCGTGTACGTGATGGCCGCCGGCGTGAATTACAACAATGTCTGGGCGGCGCTCGGCATCCCGGTCAACGTCATCAAAGCGCACCAGCGCGACGGCGATCCAACGGATTTTCACATCGGCGGCTCGGACGCGAGCGGCATCGTCTGGAAGGTCGGCAAGGACGTGAAGAACGTCAAAGTCGGCGATGAAGTCGTCGTGCACTGCGGCGTGTGGTCCGCGGACGATCCGCACGTGCTGGCGGGCAAAGATCCGATGCTCGCTTCGAGCACGCGCATCTGGGGCTACGAGACGAGCTGGGGCAGCTTCGCCCAGTTCACGAAGGTTCAGGATCATCAGTGCCTGCCCAAGCCGCCGCAGCTCACCTGGGAAGCGGCGTCGGCGTACATGCTGGTAGGTGCCACCGCGTACCGCATGCTGTACGGCTGGGCCGGTAACAAGCTCCAGGAGAACGATCCCGTGCTGATCTGGGGCGGCAGCGGCGGTCTCGGCTCGATGGCCATCCAGATCGTGCGCGCCGCGGGCGGCAAGGCGGTGGCGGTCGTCTCGGGCGAAGACAAGTTCGACTACTGCAAGAAGCTCGGCGCCGTGGGTTGCATCAACCGCAAGAACTTCAAGCACTGGGGCATGCTTCCGCACTGGAAGGACGAAGCTGCGTTCAACACCTGGTTTCAGGGCGCGAAGGCCTTCGGAAAGGCATTCTGGGAAGCGCTGGGCGAGAAGCGCAGCCCGACGATCGTGTTCGAGCACCCGGGTGAAGACACGATTCCCACGTCGATTTTCGTCTGCGAGACGGGCGGCATGGTCGTGATTTGCGCCGGCACCACCGGCTACAACGCCACGCTCGACCTGCGCTACCACTGGATGCGTCAGAAGCGCCTGCAGGGCTCGCACTTCGCCAATGACGACCAGGCCAAGGGCATCAATGATCTGGTGATCGCCGGCAAGGTCGACCCGTCCCTCGGCCGCGTCTTCAAGCTGGCCGAAACCGGCGATTGTCACCAACTCATGCGCGAGAACAAGCACCCCGCCGGCAACATGTCGATCCTCGTGAATGCCACGAAGATCGGCATGAAAACCTTGGCAGAACTGCGCTGAGAGCGCGCTCGCGTCAGTTCGCGGCGGAGGTTTCGACCACGCCGGGCTCGCGGCTCTCGATATCGAAGCCGATCACGCCGTCCACGAGCGTTACCACCACGTGGCCGCCGTTCTCCAGCTTGCCGAACAGGAGCTCGTCGCCGAGCGGCCGTTTGACTTCGTCCTGGATGAGCCGGCCTAGCGGCCGCGCGCCGTTGTCCTTGTCGTAGCCCTTCACCGCCAGATACTCGCGGGCTGGGCTGCTGAGCTCGATGCTCACGT
>DATHEN010000267.1:0-9708 GCA_035318565.1 Polyangiaceae bacterium | reverse complement strand
CGCCGCCTTGGTGCTGCGGCCGCGCTGGATGTGGGCTCTCGTAACACTCGCGCTGTTGTGCTCGGCGCTCTTGTTCGTGAAGCACGTGCCGCTCAGCACCGGGCACGAGGGCCATCACGAACACGGGCACGACTACGGCATGCACTTGCGCGGCATGTGGCTGGCGCTGGCCGTCGCAGCCAGCTTCATCGTCTACTTTCTACACCGCGTCATGCGCGAGCTCTCCGAGCGCGAAGAGGAGCTCGCACGCGTTCGTGAACGTACGGCGCAGCATGAACGCCTGGCCGCCCTCGCCACGCTCGCGGCCGGCGCTGCGCACGAGCTCGCATCCCCGCTTTCCACCATTGCGGTCGTCAGCAAGGAGCTCGAACGCCGGCTCGAGCGCAGCGCCAGCTCGGAAGAGATCGCGGACGCACGCTTGGTGCGCGAACAAGTGGAGCGCTGTCGCGGTATCTTGAGTCAGATGGCGGCCGACGCCGGCGAACCGTTCGGCGACGTGACTCGACCGCTCACACCGGCGGAGCTGGTGGCGCTCGCGCTCCAGGATTTGACCGGCTCGGAGCGAGTGAAAGTCAGCATCTCCGCCGAGGCAGCCGCGGCCAGCCTGCTGGTCCTGCCTCGTCCGCTGGCGCAGGCATTGCGCAGCTTGCTCAAGAACGCACTCGACGCTTCCCCCGTCGACACCGGGGTCAACTTGCTCGTGACGCGCAGCGGCGGCGAGTGGCGTCTGGAGGTCCAGGACCGCGGCTCCGGCATGACTCCGGAAGTGGAAGCCCACGCCATCGAACCGTTCTTCACCACGAAACCGACCGGGCAGGGCATGGGCCTGGGTTTGTTTCTGAGCAAGAGCGTCGCCGAGCAACACGGGGGGCGGCTCGAGCTCGCCTCTAGCGCGGGCGTTGGCACCCGCGCTGCGCTAATCGTTCCGGAAATACCGCCTGCGACGATTTGTCACAGCCCAGCTCAGCCGCGAAATGCGCGAGGATAGCGTTCCGTTCGTGCCAGTGCCCAACCCCGATGACCGCGCCAGCATCCTGATCGTCGACGACGACATGGTTCTGCTCGACAGGCTGGTCCGAGCCTTTCGCGATCGCGGCTACGAAGTGAGCGGCGCCTCGAGCTATCAGGCGGCGCTCGCGACGGCGCACCAAGATCCTCCGGAGTTCGCCGTGGTCGATCTGCGCATCGCCGAAGCTTCCGGCCTCGAGCTGGTGCGCGAGCTATTGGTGCTCGATCCGCAGACGCAAGTCGTGATCCTCACGGGCTACGGTAGCATCGCCACGGCGGTCGACGCGGTGAAGCTCGGTGCCGTGTACTATCTGGCGAAACCCGCCGACGCAGACGATATTCTGGCCGCCTTCGCGCGCGGTTCGGGTCCGCCACCACGCGAGCTCGACAGCAGTCAATTCGAAGCGCCGTCGCTCGCTCGAGCCGAGTGGGAGCACATCCACCGCGTTCTCTCCGACTGCCATGGCAACATCAGCGAAGCCGCCCGCCGCTTGAAAATTCATCGGCGTTCACTGCAGCGTAAGCTCAACAAATACGCGCCAGATTGAGCCTGGTGTCGGGTCGCCGGCTGCCCGCGGCGGAGCGCCCGATGATGCGCGCCGCACAACGCCTTCCGGGAAGCCCTTCCCATTTGATTTCCGAAGTTCATCTCTGAACTTACAAATTCAAATAGAAGGCGCTCCCGGACTGCTCGCGTCATTCGATCGATGCGAAAGGGCGCTCAGTGTTCAACCCGAAATTCTGATGGCGAGCTCTTGGCGTTCTTTACGGCTCGATGGCAAAGAAACTCACCAGCCGGCACAGCGGTGAAACCCGGGCAGCGGGCGCGCCGGAAAAGGCCGTGTTAGGTTGCGCCAGCCATGATGAGCCGGGAAAAATCCCTGATTTCGAAGGTTGCCCGAGCGAGCCACGACTTCAATCTGCTCGAGCCGAACGACCGCGTGATGGTCGCGCTCAGTGGCGGAAAAGATTCGCACGCCCTCTTGTACCTGCTGCGTGAAGTGCAGAAGCGCGCGCCGTTTCCGTTTTCGCTGGTGGCCGTGAACCTCGATCAGGGTCATCCGGGATTTCCGAAAGACGTCCTGCCGCGTTACCTCGAGAAGGAAGGCTACGAGTATCGCATCATCGAGGAAGACACGTACGCGATCGTGAAACAGAAGATCCCCGCGGGCAAGACGTACTGTTCGCTGTGCTCGCGCCTGCGCCGCGGCGTTCTATACAACGTGGCCGTCGAGCTCGGCGCGACCAAGATTGCGCTCGGTCATCATCGCGACGACGTGATCGAGACCTTGCTCCTGAACTTGTTCTACTCGGGGCAAATCAAGGCCATGCCCGCGCGGCTCGAGTCCGATGACGGGCGCAACGTGGTCATCCGTCCGCTCGTGTATTGCACTGAAGCGGACCTGGCTGCCTTCGCCGAAGAGCAGGCGTTTCCGATCATTCCGTGTGACCTCTGCGGCTCGCAGGACAACCTGCAGCGCCAGCGCATGAAGGTCCTGCTCCGCGATCTCAACGCCGAGAATCCCAAGGTATCGAGCAACCTGTTTGCGGCCCTGGGCAACGTTCGCCCGAGTCACCTCTACGATCGAGCGCTTCGCAGCGACGAGGCCGCCAGCGACGCGCAGTTCGTTCCGCTGAGCCGCTTGCGCGCGGAAGCCTCTTCACCCGCCGAATAGCCGAGAAATCGGCTCAGACGACGATTTCGAGCTTGCGGCGCATGCGCGCGCGTTCGGGCGCTATCGGCGCGCGCGCCGCAGCGTAGTCGGCGCCGTCCGGCTCATGACCGAGTCCGGCGAACTCGCGCCGGTAGTCCGCGAAGCCTCCGCCGCTCTCCAGCGCACGCCACACGGCCAAGCCCTCCGCTTCACCGCCCTGCGCAAGCACGTATTCCACCCATGCCCAGCGCGCGCTGATTGAGCGCACGTCGGCGCGCCCGCGCAAACCACGCCGCAAGCGAGTAAGTCGCGCATCGACGCGTTTGATGCCTGCGAAGGGCATGCGATCGAGCGGCGTGTTGCGCTTCGCGCAAAACGGAGCAATGCCGAGCGCGATCGGCACGATACGCGTCAACTCGCCCACGAAGCGCACACACTCGTCGATATCCTCGTCGGTCTCCGAAGGCAGGCCGATCATCAAATAGAGCTTCAGGCGATCCATGCCGTACTTGCGGGCACGCTCGGCGGCCGCAACGTAGTGCGGCTCGCGCCCGCGTCGTTCGATGATGCCGCGCATGCGCTCACTGGGTCCGTCCAGCGCCGTGGTCAGCGTCTTGTGACCCGCGAACTTCAGCGCTTCCACGAACTCGTCCTTGAGCCGATCCGGACGCAGGCTCGACAAGCCGACCGCCAGGCCGCGCTCCGCCAATGCACGCACGATTTCCACGATTTTCGGATGATCGCTGACCGCCGCTCCGACCAGTCCCACGCGTTTGGCCGATTCGGGAATGGCCGCCAGCAGCGTCTCTTTCGGGACGATGCGCATGCCACCGTTCGTGGAGCGGCGCATCACGCAATAGGTGCAACCGCGCGAGCAGCCGCGTTCGGCTTCGATCAAGAACATGTTCGAAAGCTCGGTGTGCGGCGTGACGATGGCGCTCTTGGCCGGGAGCAGCGCGTCATCGCAGGCAGCGATGCGTGCCAGCGCTGATCCGTGCACGGCGGGTACGTACACGCTCGGGTGCTCGGCCAGTACGGCCAGCGCGCGCTCGCGACTCGGCGCGCTCTGTAACGTGTCGATCACGTAAGCCAGCACACCCTCCGCTTCACCCATGACGACGGCGTCCACGAAGGGCGCCAGCGGGAGCGGATTGGAAAACGTGAGCGGCCCACCCGCCAGAATGAACGGATGCTGCGCCGTGCGCGCTTCGCGCAGCACAGGAATGTCCGACGCGCGCAGCATGCGCATCAAGCCTGCGAGCTCGAGCTCGTACGCCACGCTGAACGCGAGGATCGGCAGCTCGGCGAGCGGGCGCCGGCCCTCGTACGTCACCGGTCGCTCGCCGGCCACGGCGTCTCCCTCATCCGGCAAGAAGGCACGCTCACAGGCAACCCCGGGCATGCTCTGGAACAGCCGATACACGCTCTGAAAGCCGAGCGAGCTCATGCCCACGTGGTACGGCGAGGGGTACACGAGCCCCACCACCAGCGGCGCTTGCTTGTCGATGCGACCCGACTCGTCCTCAAGGCGCTGGGTAATGCGCTGGCGCGTGGCCTCGGATACCATGTGGGTCGGAAGTATAACGAACGCGGGCTTTGGCGCCCGCGCGCTGTCTCATACTGCGCTCTTTGCGCGTTTTCCCGCTTTTCTGCAGTCCGCCCGCCCGCGCGCGCTCCGGCCTATACTGGCCCGACATGACGTCCCCCTCGCGGGCCCTGCCGGACGACCTCATCTACGACTGGAACGAGGCGACCCGCAAAGGTCGGGTCATACCGCGCAACGTCGAGTTCTTGGACGAGACCCTGCGCGACGGGCTCCAAAACCCGTCCGTCACCGATCCCCGTACGGAGGAGAAGCTGCGCCTGCTGCACTTGATGGACGCCATCGGCATCGACGAGGCGGACGTCGGCCTGCCAGGCAGCTCCCAGCGAGCGTTCGAGGATTGCCTGCGGATGTGCCGCGAGATCACCCAATGCGGCCTGAAACTTCGGGTGTCCTGTGCCGGGCGCACGCTGGCGAGCGATCTGCGGCCCATTTTCGAGCTCTCGCAGCGCGCCGGCCTACCGATTCACGTTTACGTATTCGTAGGCTCGAGCCCGATTCGCGCGCTGGCGGAAGATTGGGATCTCGCCCTCATCAAACGCTACAGCGCCGAAGCCATCGATCTCGTGGTCAAAGAAGGTCTGCCGGTCGCGTACGTCACCGAGGACACGACGCGCTCGCGACCGAACGTGCTCGCCGAGCTGTTCAAGCTCGTGATCGACCACGGGGCTTCGCGCCTGTGTCTGTGCGACACGGTCGGTCACGCCACGCCCGACGGCGTGCGCAACTTGATTCAATTCACGCGCAGCTCGATCGTGGGCAGCGGCGCAGACGTTTCCATCGACTGGCACGGTCACAACGATCGCGGGCTCGCGCTCGTCAACGCGCTGTTCGCGCTCGAGTGGGGCGCGGATCGCGTGCATGGCACGGCGCTGGGTGTGGGCGAACGCGTCGGCAACACGCCCATGGAGCTGATGCTCCTGAATCTCAAGCTGCTCGGCATGCTCGATGATCGGGATCTGACTCGCTTGCTCGAATACTGCCAGACCGCCGCCGGCGCCTTGGGTTGGGAAGTGCCGATCAACTACCCGCTCGTGGGACGCGACGCATTCCGCACCGCAACGGGCGTGCACGCAGCGGCGATCATCAAAGCTCAGGCCAAAGGCGACGCTTGGCTGGCCGATCGCATTTACAGCGGTGTTCCTGCGGGAATGTTCGGACGCAAGCAAGAGATCTGCATCGGCTACATGTCGGGCGCGTCGAACGTGACGTTCTGGCTCAAGAGTCGCAACATCGAGGCCAGCCCCGAGCTCGTACGCGCGATCCTGGATCGCGCCAAGGCCGCTCATCACATCTTGTCCGACGAGCAAGTGCACGAGGTCGTAAAAGCTCATGCCGCACGCCCGCCGCTCACCTGATCCACGAAACCCGGAGAACCTCGCATGGCGATGAACGCTTACGAAACGACGAATCTGTTTCTGCAGCAGGCCTTCGATCTCCTGAAAATAGACCCGCGTTACAAGACACGCCTGATCACCCCGAGCCGCGAGCTGCGCGTGGAGCTCGTGATCGAGATGGATGACGGCAGCATCGGCAACTTCATCGGCTACCGCGTACAGCACGATCACTCGCGCGGTCCCTGCAAGGGCGGCCTGCGCTACCACCCCGACGTCGATCTCGACGAAGTGCGCTCACTCGCCAGCTTGATGACCTGGAAAACGGCCGTCATCGGCGTTCCGTTCGGTGGCGCCAAGGGCGGCATTCAGGTCGATCCCGCGCGCTTGAGCAAACGCGAGCTCGAGCGGCTGACCCGCCGCTTCGTCGATCAACTCGGCGATTTCATCGGCGAAGACACCGACATTCCCGCTCCGGACATGAACACCAACGCGCAAGTCATGAGCTGGATCTTCGACCAGTACAGCAGGCGGAAGGGCTTTTCACCGGCGGTGGTCACCGGCAAACCCGTCGATCTGTTCGGATCGCTGGGCCGCGAAGCCGCGACGGGACGCGGCTGCTTGTTCGCGATCCGCGAGGTGCTGGCTCAGGCCGACAAACAGCTGCGCGGCACCACCTTCTCGATTCAAGGCTTCGGCAACGTCGGCAGCTGGCTGGCTCGCCTGCTTTACGAACAGGGCGCGAAGATCATCGCGGTGAGCGACGTGCGCGGCGGCATTCGCGCGCCGGACGGCCTCGACATTCCTGCGCTGGCCGCGCACGCGGCGCAAACCGGCAGCGTGGTGGAGTTTCCGGGCGCGCAGGCGATCTTCAACGAGGAAATCCTGGTCGAGCCCTGTGACGTGCTCGTGCCCGCGGCGCTCGGCCACGTGCTCACCGAGAGCAACGCGCGCGAGGTGAAGAGCCGCTACATCCTCGAAGCGGCGAACGGCCCCACCTCTTACGAAGCCGATCAAATCTTCAACGAACGCGGCATCCTCTGCATCCCGGACATCTGGGCCAACGCCGGCGGCGTGACGGTGAGCTACTTCGAGTGGGTACAGAACACGCAAAAACTCAAGTGGACGGACACGCAGGTGAACGTCGCGCTCGAGGAGTACATGGTGGCCGCGCACCGCGCGATCGCCCGGGTCATGGCTGAATTCGGCTGCAGCATGCGAGCCGCCGCGTTCGCCCTGGCGGTGCAGCGCGTGAAGGAAGCAACGGACATGCGCGGCTTGGGGTAGCTTTCGCCGCATGCAGAAGACCGCCCCGGCAGGGCCGCCCAGGCCAAAACCGGCGCGCGCCTCGAAAGCGGCGCACCCTTCCAACGAGGCGCGCCCGCGCAAACCCGAACGCAGGGAACGGCGGGCGCTCAGCCACGTGGGCGGACCGGTGCGGGTCAGCGGAGACGATCCGCGCGAAGTTGCGACGCTGAAGCATGCGCTGGCCGTTCACCCGGGTGAGGAGCACACACTCGAACATGTTCACGGCTTTCACAGCTATCCGGCGCGCCTGCATCCGGCGACCGCAGCGCGCTTGATCGAAGGCCTCACCGCTCACGGTGACACGCTGCTCGATCCGTTTTGCGGCAGCGGCACCACGCTAGTGGAAGGCCGTCTACTTGGACGCAAAACGCTGGGCGTCGACGCGAATCCGCTGGCCGTAGAGCTCTCGCTCCTCAAGTCACGCAGCACGAGCGCTGCTGAGCGTGCCGCGTGGCTGGAGATGGGTGAAGGCGTCGTCCTACACGCGGAAGAGCGACGGGAGAGCCGCGCCGGGCCCACCCACCGCTACTCGGCGCTCGATCGGGATCTGTTCGATATCCACGTGCTGCTCGAGCTCGACGGACTCCGGGATGGAATTCGCAAGGTCAAGGACACGAGCATCCGCGCCGTCCTCCAGCTCGTGTTCTCTGCGATTCTCACCAAGGCCAGCCGCCGCCCTGGCGACACCACGGAGCGCCGCAGCCCACGCCGCCTGCCGAGCGGCTTCGCGATCAAGCTCTTTTCGCGCAAGCTCGTCGATCTGGCGCAACGCGCCGCGGCCTACTCCGAACGCGTACCCAAGGGCACGCCACCCGCACGAGTTTGGCTCGGCGATGCGCGCACGCTCGAGCCCGTCCGCGCGCGTTCGGTGACGCTCGCGGTGTGTTCGCCGCCCTATCCGGGGATTTACGATTACGCCGAGCAGCACGCGGATCGCCTGCGCTGGCTCGGCATGGACGCGCGCGGCTTCAAGGCACGTGAAATCGGCGCGCGGCGCAACTTTGCGACGCTGGATCACGACACCGCGCTCGCGACCTGGAGGCGCGATCTCGGACGTAGCCTCGAGGCCATTCGCCGCGTCTTGAAGCCGGACGGGCGCGCGGCGCTGGTGTTGGCCGATGCCGTGCTCGCCGGCAGACCCGTGTACGCGGACGCTCTGCTGCGCGCGCTCGCGCCTCAACTCGGCTTGACGGTGAGCGCATGCGGCTCGCAAGATCGCCCGCATTTTCATCTGCCAACTCGCAACGCTTTTCGTCAGAGGCCGCGCGCCGAGCACCTCGTACTTTTGCGCGCAGGTGGTTCCACGTAGAAATCAGGCCGTGCAGCGCTCCAGCATTGCGCGGTGAGTCCAGGCGCCGTACCTGAGCTCGATGAGCTCCACGGCCGCATCGCCAAAGCATCGCAATCGACTGGCCGACGAAACCAGCCCGTACCTGCTGCAGCACGCGCACAATCCGGTCGATTGGTACGCGTGGGGCCCAGAGGCACTCGAGCGCGCCGCCCGCGAAGACAAGCCCATTCTACTGAGCATCGGCTACGCCGCGTGCCACTGGTGCCACGTCATGGAGCGCGAATCGTTCGAAAACGAACGCATCGCGGCGCTCATGAACGAACACTTCGTGTGCATCAAAGTGGACCGCGAAGAGCGCCCCGACATCGACGACATCTACATGGCCGCCACCGTGGCCATGAGCGGCAGCGGCGGCTGGCCCTTGACGGTATTTCTCGCGCCCGATCAGCGACCCTTCTTCGCAGGTACGTATTTCCCGCCCGAGAACAAGTACGGACGACCGGGCTTTGCCACCCTGCTCGATCGCATCGCCGAGCTCTGGCGGAGCGACCGCACGGCGCTGCTCAAGCAGGCCGAAGAGCTCACCGAGCACGTTCGCGAGCAAGCCCAAGCGCCGCGCGCGCTCGCGGTCGGCGAAGAGGCGATCGCCAAAGCCAAGGCGCAGCTCTCCGCCAGTTACGACTCACGCTTCGGCGGGTTCGGGCCAGCTCCCAAGTTTCCGCCGCCCGCCTCCCTCTCACTGCTGTTGCGTGACTACCGCAGGAGCGGAGATCCGCGCGCCCTCGAGATGGTCACCGGCACGCTGGACGCCATGAAGAACGGCGGCATCTACGACCACGTGGGTGGCGGTTTCGCCCGCTACTCCACCGACGAGCGCTGGCTCGTCCCGCATTTCGAAAAGATGCTCTACGACAACGCGCAGCTCGCGCGCGTATTCATCGAAGCCTACCAGGTCACGCAAGACAGCGCGTACCAGCGGATCGCCCGCGAAACGCTGGACTACGTCTGCCGCGAAATGCAGGCGATCGAGGGCGGCTATTACTCGGCCACGGACGCCGACAGCGAAGGCGAAGAGGGCAAATTCTTCGTCTGGACTCATGAGGAGATCCGCGACTTGCTCGAGCCGGATCCCGCCGACTGGTTCTGTCTCTATTACGACATCACGCCCGAGGGAAATTGGGAGGGCAAGAGCATTCCCAACACGCCACGCTCACTCGAAAGTGTGGCGCGTGAGCTCGGCGTCGGCGCCCCGCGCCTGCGCGCCAGCTTGGAGGAATCGCGCGCGATTGTGTACGCCGCTCGTAGCGATCGCGTCCCGCCGCTGCTCGACGACAAGATCCTCACCGCGTGGAACGGCTTGATGATCTCGGCCATGGCCGAAGGCGCGCGCGTGTTCGCGGAGCCGCGCTACCTCGAATCCGCAGAGCGCGCTGCCCGCTTCGTTCGCGATTCCCTGCGCCGCCTGGATGACGGCCTCTACCGTACCGCGCGCGCCGGCAAGGCCCACCT
>DATHEN010000266.1:0-8860 GCA_035318565.1 Polyangiaceae bacterium | reverse complement strand
AGCAGGTCCTTGTTGACGAAGGGCAGATCCCACGCCTCTCCGAAGCGCTTGTAGCGCTCTTCCACATCCGCCTGGTATTGCTCGGCACCCACGGTTTTCAGATACCCAAGCGCAAGTCTGCGCATTTCTTCGTTGTCGTTGACCGCGAGAAAGCGCTGCAAAAAGTCGACTACTGCGGAGCGCTCTCCCGCGCGCGAAAACAGACTGGCCGCTGTGATGCAGTGGTAGGGAATGTTCTCGTTGTCGCTCACGAGCTCGCACGCGTGAGCGAGCGTGCGCGCTCCTGCGATGCGCCACTCGTTGGCGAGCTTCTCGTCCTTGAGGTTGGGAGGCGCCAGATACGCCATGAATTGGCCGGCGGTCAGCCAGAGCTCGGTGTCTTGTGGGCGCTCGCGCAGGCCGCGTTCGAGGATCTGGCGCGCCTTGATGTAGTCCTGTTTGCGCGGCGCCTTCGGTTGCATGGTGAGCAGCGTATCGGCGAAGCGATACGGGCGCCGAAACTTCGGATCGAGGGCGTTGATCGTATCCAGGTAGTTTCCCACGAACTCGAAGCGTCGCTTCTGTTCGAAGTGGAGGCCGTAGGAGACGAGCACGTGCGCAAACAGCAGGTCCGCGAGCGCGCTGCGGTAACCCAGACTGAGCGCGATGGTCTGCTCCGGGGAAGGCAGCGCGTAGACGTCGTTCTTGGCCTTTACCTTCTGAACGGCGTCTGCCAAGCGATAGCGCACCGCCGCGATGAGCCCCGCGGCCAGCACGATGCACGCCCAGGCGGCTAGAACGCCTGCCCGGCGCGGTCGGACCTTGGCGTCACTCGACCTCACGGCGAATCACCATCGCTGAAGTGGTGGGCTCGGCGCCGTCGCGCGTCTCGCCTCCGATTTCGAAGGTGCTCAGGATTCCGTCACCGTCCAGGTCCCCGTGCGCGCGCGCCAGAAACGCCGCGTGGCCTTTACCGTTCTTGCTTTCGAACGCGAAGCTGAACGAGTGCGGCACGGCCCACTCGAACTCGAGCAAGCGCCAACTGCGATGATTCCAGGTGCCCGGCGGGTCGGTGACTCGCTCGCCACGCGGGATCTGCGCCGGGGTGAGCGGCACACTTTCCGGATACGCAAACTCGGCCGGCTTGCTGGCGGCGAGCTGCGTGGCTCGCATGGCGATGTGGTTCAAGCCGTCGATCGGCTCGACCAGGCGCGAAGCGTGCAGATTTCGCAGGAAAGCCGGGATTGCGCTGGCCAACACGGAGGCGCCGATGGCGAGAGCCAAAGCGGCTTCTACGGGGGTCAAGGTGCGCACGGCCGGAGCCTATCACAGGCCTACGGGGGCGCCCCATGGCGAGCTCGAGCGAGACAACCGTCCGCGACTCTTCGGGAGACGCTCGGGTGCGCTTGGAGCGGGCGCCGGCCTCAATCTGGCTATCAGGGCCTTCGATGTGGGAACGTACCCAACATGGAGTGGGCCTCACGGCGCGCATTCTGGGTTGTGCTTCTGCTGCTCGCCTGCGGCGTGTACGCGCCGGCGCTCAGCTACGGCTTCATCTCCTACGACGACGAAATTTACGTCTTCAACAATCGAATGGTCTCGAGTGGGTTCACTTGGGACGGCCTGCGCTGGGCGTTCGAGGGACAGCACATCGGCCACTACCACCCCCTCACCTGGCTATCGCATCAACTCGATGTTTCCCTCTTTGGTCTCGACGGCCGCGGCCATCATGCCACGAGTCTGCTTCTGCACGCCGCGTCTACCCTGCTGTTGTTCGTGTTTCTACGGCGCGCAACGGGGCACACGGGTCGCTCGGGAGTCGTCGCACTGCTGTTCGCCTTGCACCCGCTCCACGTCGAACCCGTGGTCTGGATCGCGAGCCGCAAGGACGTCCTGAGCACGCTGTTCTGGATGCTCGCGCTCGTCGCCTACGAGCGCTATCGCCGAGCGCCGACGGTCGTTCGTTACGCGACCGTCGCGCTCGCCTACGTTTTGGGTCTGCTGAGCAAGCCCATGGTCGTGACGCTGCCCGTGATCTTGCTCCTGCTCGACTATTGGCCGCTTGGACGAGTGCTCACGCTCGAAAGCGCTTCTGCCGGGGCGGAACCGCGGGAATCGCAGACGGCGCTCCTGAAACGAATCGGCATGCTCGTGGCCGAGAAGATTCCGCTGTTTCTCCTGGCGGGAGTCTCCGCATGGGTGACGACGACCTCCGCGAGCTCGTTCGGAGTGATGAAGGAGCAAACCCTTCCGCTCATGGCTCGCATCGAGAACTCGCTTCTGAGCTACGTGCTCTACCTCCGCGAGCTCGTCGTTCCGGTCGATCTTTCGATTCATCACGAACGTTTCATGGCCGCACCGGACGTGGGGCAGCTGTGGGGTGCGCTCGCCGTGCTCGCGATCTTCTCGGCGGCCGCGCTACGCCTTTGGCGCAGCCACCCGTACCTGCTGACGGGTTGGTCGTTCTATCTCGTCTCTTTCCTGCCTGTGATCGGTTTGCTGCAGTACGGCGGCCATTCGATCGCCGACCGCTATGCGTACGTGCCTTCGATTGGCGCATTCATCCTGGTCGTTTGGGGACTTCACGCGCTGCTCGGTCGGTTGCCCAATGGCAATCTGTTGCAACGGGCCATCACCGGCGCCGTGACACTCGTGTTCGGTCTGCTGGCGCTTCTCCAGGTGGGTTACTGGCGGAGTGGCGAAGAGCTCTTTCAGCACGCGCTCGATGTTGCACCGGACAATCCACGGCTCCTCAATTTGCTCGGTATGGAGCTCGCGCGGCGTGGAGCCGTCGATGAAGCCGTGCGCCACTATGGGCGTGCTATCGAGCTTGCGCCCTCTTTCACCAAGCCCATGAACAATCTGGGCGTGTTGCTTCACCAGCGCGGACGCACGTCGGAAGCCATTGGTCTCTATGAACGGCTGCTGCGTATCGAGCCCGACGATCCCAAGGGCCACGCCAACCTGGCCCGCGCTCTCGCCAGCAGTGGCCGAGCGGTCGAGGCCGAGAAGCACTTCAGGATCGCCATTCTCGGCGATCCTGCCTACGCGGGTGCGCGTTTGGGTCTGGCCCGGCTGCTCGCCTCGCTGGGACGCACGCAGGATGCGGAGGCGGAGCTCGAAGCTGCAGTCGAGCTGTATCCCAGTCGAAGCGATCTCCAGAGTGCGCTCGCGGAAATCCGTGCACGTTCCCAGGGCAGCCAGCTGGAGGACGGGAGATGACCCGTCTCGCTCGGCGCTCATTCTGGATGCTGCTTCTGGTGCTCGCGTGCGGTGTGTACGCGCCAGCGCTGACGTACGGCTTCATCTCGTATGACGACGAGATCTACGTCTTCAACAATCGAACGGTCCTGAAGGGTCTGACGTGGGAAGGCGTGCGCTGGGCGTTCGAGGGGCAGCACATCGGTCACTATCACCCGCTCACGTGGCTGTCCCATCAGCTGGACGTTTCGCTGTTTGGTCTGGACGGGCGCGGCCACCACGCCACCAGTCTGGTCATGCATGCCGCGTCCACTTTGCTGTTGTTTCTATTTCTCCAGCGCTCCACGGGGCGCATCGGTCGAGCCGGTGTGGTCGCTCTGCTGTTCGCATTGCATCCTCTTCACGTGGAACCGGTGGTCTGGATTGCGAGTCGCAAAGACGTCCTGAGCACGCTTTTTTGGATGCTCGCGCTGGTCTCCTATGAGCGCTACTGCCGTACGCCGACCGTCCTTCGTTACGCGGCAGTCGCCCTGGCTTACGTGGCAGGTCTCCTCAGCAAGCCCATGGTCATCACGCTTCCTGTGATCCTGCTGCTCATGGACTACTGGCCACTGAGACGGCTGTCGCCATCCGGCAGCGGGACAGCAGCGGTGAGTTCGACGCCCGCGACAGCGTCGTTTCCTGCACGCGGGGCCCGGCTCGTCATCGCGGAGAAGGTGCCGCTTCTAGTGCTCGCTGGCGTATCTGCTTGGGTGACGACGACCTCGGCATCCGATTTCGGGGTCATGAAGGCACAGAATCTCCCCCTCTGGGATCGCCTGCAAAACTGCCTGGTGAGTTATGTGCTTTACCTCCGCGAGCTGTTCCTTCCGGTAGATCTTTCGATTCATCATGAACGCTTCTTGGCCGCGCCTCCCCCTGCCTACCTGTGGGGTTCGGTCGTCGTTTTTGGACTGCTCTCGGCGATTGCGCTGCGTTCCCGGCGTAACCATCCCGCGCTCGTGACCGGCTGGCTATTTTATCTGGTGTCATTTCTGCCTGTGATCGGTTTGCTCCAGTACGGGGGGCATTCGATTGCTGATCGCTACGCGTACGTGCCATCGATCGGCGCGTTCATCGGAGTCGTTTGGGGACTCCACGCGCTTTTCGCTCGTTTGCCCAACGCCGCCATACTGCGCACCGGTGTCACTGCCGCAGTATCGCTGGCATTCGCCCTGCTCTCGCTGTTACAGGTCGGCTATTGGCGAAGCGGCGAGGAACTCTTCCAGCACGCTCTCGACATCTCGCCGAACAATCCGAGGCTGCTCAATTTGCTCGGGATCGAGCTGATGCGGCGAGGAGCCACCGACGAGGCCGCTCGTTATTTCGTCCGCGCTATCGAACTAGCTCCGTCCGACACGGGCGTCATGAACAATCTCGCCGTCCTACTCTACCGGAAGGAACGCGTTTCGGAAGCGATCGAGCTCTATCGACGCATACTCCGCATCGATGCTAGCCAGACCAGGGTACACGCGAACCTCGCGCTGGCGCTTACCGGTCAAGGTCGAACAGCCGAAGCGGAAACGCACTACCGGACCGCTATCCGAATGTCATCGGACTATCCCGACGCGCGCCTGCGCCTCGCACAACTGCTTGCGTCGGCGGGACGAACGCGCGAAGCCGAGATCGAGCTGAAGACGGCCATCGCCCTCTATCCGAATCGCGAGGACTTCCGAAGGGAACTCGCGAAGCTGGTCGAATCAAGAGCGTCCAAGGCCGCCGGCGCCGAAGGGCCTTGATCCGTCAATGAGCTGGCCTGCCCGTCGTTCGCTGTGGGTGGTGGTTCTGGTGCTCGCATGCGCCGTTTACGCGCAGTCGCTCAGCTACGGTTTCATTTCTTACGACGACGAAGCGTACGTATCCGAAAATCGGATGGTCCTGCAGGGGCTGTCATGGAAAGCCGTGCGCTGGGCCTTCGAGGGGCAGCATATTGGACACTATCACCCCCTCACCTGGCTTTCGCATCAACTCGATGTCTCTCTTTTTGGTTTCGATGCGCGCGGCCACCACGCCACGAGCATCCTGCTACACGCCGCGTCCACATTGCTCCTGTTCCTGTTTCTCGAGCGTGCAACGGGGCAGCGCGGTCGGTCGGGAGTAGTCGCGCTACTGTTTGCTCTGCACCCACTCCACGTCGAACCCGTCGTCTGGATCGCCAGCCGCAAGGACGTGCTGAGCACGCTCTTCTGGATGCTCGGCCTCGTCGCCTACGAGCGCTATTGCCGAACGCCCACGCTTTCCCGATACGTGTCCGTCGTGCTCGCTTACGTCGCGGGTCTGCTCAGCAAACCGATGGTCGTCACGCTGCCCGTGATTCTGCTCGTGCTCGACTACTGGCCATTCGGACGGGTATTGACCGGCAAGATCGCGGCTCCGGCCGTAGCGACAGCGACGCCACGGCGGCCAGGCTGGCTGCCGTTCGTCGAGAAGCTCCCGCTACTGCTGCTCGCCGGCATTTCCTCCTGGGTGACGACGACCTCTGCAGCAGACTTCGGGGTCATGCGGGAGCAGATCCTTCCCCTCACGGCGCGCATTCAGAACTCGCTCGTCAGCTACGTTCTCTACTTGCGCGAGCTGATCGTTCCAGTGGACCTCTCCGTCCACCATGATCGTTTCTTTGAAGCGCCACCTGCGACAGAGCTCTGGGCGAGCGTCGCGATCCTGCTCGTCATCTCGGCCATCGCGCTGCGCTACCGGCGCAGCCAGGCGTACCTGCTGACTGGCTGGTTGTTCTTCCTGGTGTCGTTCCTGCCGGTGATCGGTTTGCTGCAGTATGGTGGCCACTCGATTGCGGACCGCTACGCGTACGTGCCGTCGATAGGCGCATTCATCTTCGCCGTTTGGGGAATGCACGCGCTTTTCGCTCACTTGCCGAACGCACGCCCGCTTGCGTCTATCAGCGCGGCGGCCGTCGCCAGTGTTTTCGGGTTTCTGTCCGTCCTCCAGGTCCGCTACTGGGCAAGCAGCGAGGATCTCTTTCAGCACGCGCTGGATATCGCACCCGACAGTCCCAGGCTCCACAATCTTCTCGGCGTGGAACTGGCACGACGCGGGGCAGTCGACGACGCCGTTCAGCACTACGTACGTGCAATCGAGCTTTATCCTGCCTACACGCAGCCCATGAACAATCTCGGCGTGCTGCTCTACCGTCAGGGCCGCGTCGCTGAAGCCATCGACGTGTATCGTCGCTTGTTGCGCATCGAGCCCGGCGATCCAAAGGGTCACGCCAACCTCGCGCTCGCTCTCGCAGCCCGGGGCCGCAGCGCCGAGGCAGAGGCGCATTACCGCGCCGCCGTCAGGCACGATCCAGACTACTTGACAGCGCGTCTGGGTCTCGCGCGCCTGCTTGCGTCTACCGGACGAGCACAGGATGCACAGGCAGAGCTCGAGAGGGCGCGCGCGTTGTATCCCTATCGTAGCGAAGTGCAGAAGGCGTTAACAGACCTCGCGGGGCAGTCCAAAGGCAGCGCGCCATCGAGTTCCAGCGCACCGTGACCCTTTCACGACGTCACTCGTCCGGATTCGTTTCGACCAAATTCGGAGCAATCATGACATCCAGAATGGACGCCGCAGCGCCAGCGAGTTGACCCCGCAGCGCAAAATTCGACAGCGTTCCGTCACCATCGAGGTCGCCCTGGGCGCTGGCTTCGAATGTCGTGCCGCGCGCGCCGCCGCCGGGCGAACTGTAGTTGTACATATAGTACTGAGGCTGTTCGATCGAAAACCTGAGACAGCGCCAGCCTTGGGAAGCCGTGCCCTGCGTCCAGTCCGTAGGGCGCGATTGGTACCTGGATCCGCGAATAGCTGCCGCATTCGACGGAACCGTCTCTCCGGTGCCCACGCCCGCGCACAGGTTGTGGCTCACCGGAGCCGATATCCCCGCCGCGGAGACGCTGCCGCTCATGCCGTCGCGCGTGTAGGCGGCCGCTGCGTCTTTCGCGACGCGGCCCACGGCATTGATGGCCTCCGCCGCCTTGGCCCGCGCGACGTACTTGCGCACCCCGTAGCTCGCAAGCGTGGCGAGGACGCCCACGATCGACACGACAACCATCAGTTCGACGAGCGTGAAGCCCCGCTGCGCGCCTGGACTGCCGCTTGCGCGCCTTCGAGTGTGCACAGGGGATGTACGACCACCGAAAGTCTTTCTTCAGCCCCGTGGTCCTCTTCTGCTCGCGCCTTCGCGTTGCCGAGGCCCGGAGCGCCAGGGATACGCGGGCAAATCCCACGAATCCGCGCCAAATCGGCTGCGCCAAATACTGCTTGTTCCCTACCCCGGTGGGTTACCCTGCGTCGGGCATGCACCCCGGGACACGCACCGTCGCTCTGCTGTTGTTTGGGTCGGGCATGGCGGCTCTCGTCTACCAGACCGCGTGGCAGCGCATGCTACGTCTCGTGTTTGGAGCGTCGACTGCCGCTTCGGCCGCCGTGATTGCGATCTTTTTGGGCGGGCTCGGGGTTGGCGGAATTTGGCTCGGCAAGCGCGCCGAGCGCAGCGCCAAGCCCCTCGAGTTCTATGGGACGCTCGAGGCGGGCGTCGCGGTGTGCGCGGCGAGCACCCCAGCGCTGGTCCTGCTCGCGGAGACGCTCTACTTCGGCTCCGGCGGGTCCGCTCGTTTGGGCGTTGCGGGTGCCACGGCACTGCGAGTGGTCCTCGCCCTGATCGTGATGGGCCCCGCGGTAGTGTTGATGGGCGGCACGTTGCCCGCCGCTGCTCGTTCCGTCGAGAGCGCCCAAGACCGCGCTAGATCGCAGCTCGCCTTTCTGTACGCGGCCAACACCGCTGGCGCTGTCGTTGGTGCGCTGCTCGGAACGTTCCTGCTCTTCGAGATGTTCGGAACGCGGCTCACGCTGTGGATCGCTGCCTTGATCAATCTGCTCGTAGCGCTGGTCGCGCGCAGCATCGGGCGCGATGCAGAGCCAGTGCCCGTCACGGCTATAGCGGCGGGCGCAGAAGTCACGGCCGGTGCGGGCGGCGCGCGCGACGGAGCCGCGCCCGTCTTCACGGCGCATTCCAGCTACGTCTACGGCATGGCGGCCATGGTCGGCTTTGCGTTCGTCGCGCTCGAGCTCGTTTGGTACCGCATGCTGGGGCCAGTGCTGGGCGGCTCGAGCTTCATGTTCGGGTTGATCTTGGCGGTTGCCTTGGCGGGCATCGGCACCGGGGGCTACTTCTACTCGCGCCGTAGCCCCAACGCAGCCGTGAGCCTCAAAGTGCTCGCGAGCACCCTTGCGCTCGAGGCCCTGTGTGTCGCAATTCCGCTCGCGCTCGGCGACCGCATCGCGTTTTTCGCGGCCTACACTCGGCCGATGGCCGCCATGGGCTTTTCGGCCCTGGTCGTGAGCTGGACGCTGATCAGCGTAGCCGTCGTCTTTCCGGCGTCCGTGGTGGCGGGCTATCAGTTTCCGGTCTTGTTTGCGCTGCTTGGGCAAGGACGCGAGCGCGTAGCCAGACAGGTGGGCCTAGCGTACGCTTTCAACACATTCGGCTCGATTGCCGGCGCATTGCTGTTGGGATTCGTCATGATTCCACGGCTCGGCGCCGTCGCGAGCTGGCGCGCGATGGTGTTGTTGCTCGCCGTGCTGTTCGCGCTGACGTTGCTGTTCGAGTTCGCCCAGACGCGCACGCGGCCAACGGCTAGCA
>DATHEN010000265.1:0-2092 GCA_035318565.1 Polyangiaceae bacterium | reverse complement strand
AGGTGACGGATGCGGTCGGCCGGTATCGCAGTCACCGGGGCGTGCTGCTCCACGTGATGGGCTGGTCGATCGGGGTCCAGGTCCTGCGGGTCACCCAGGCCTATCTGCTGGGGCTTGGACTGGGCATGACGGTGCCCTACGCCTACTTCCTGTTGTTCATGCCGCTGGGCTTGCTGATACTGCTCTTGCCCATCTCGATCAGTGGCTTCGGGGTGCCTCAGGGCGTGATCGTCTGGCTGCTCAGACCGATGGGGGTTCCCGATTCTCAGTCATTTGCCCTATCGACCCTAATCGTTGTGACCGGCCTGGCCGGCAACCTGCCCGGCCTCTGGTTGTGGTTGCGGCAGCGCCGGGAAATCCTGTAAAATCTATAACTTAGAACGAATGGCCCAGAATTACGCTGCGAAGTATCTCGCGAAAGCTGCGATGAGCGCGCCCCGCGACTTTGTCCGGGCGGCGGTGTCCAATTTCACTCCGCTCCACCCCACGGTTTTCATCTTCCACTGCACGTTCGTGTGCGACGCCCGCTGCGAGATGTGCAGCAACTGGACGCGCGGCAACCGCAAGGAAGACATGACGCTGGAGCAGATTGAACGCGTGTTCAGCTCCAATCTCTGGAAGGACATCGAGAACGCGTCGATCTCCGGCGGCGAGCCCACGACGCGCAACGACCTGGTCGATATCGCCCGGGTGATGATCGACAAGTTTCCGAAGCTGCGCAAGCTCACGTTGAACACCACCGGGATCACGCATCACCGCGCGATCCCGATGCTGACGAAAATCGTCGAGCTCTGCAACGAGCGCAATGTGATCTTCTCGACGCGCGTCTCGATCGACGGCGTCGGCGACATGCACGGCTCGGTGAGAAACGTCCGCAACGCGTTCGAGAAGGCCGGCAAGACCATCACCGCGATGCAGGAGCTGCAGAAGACGCGCAAGTTCAACTTCGGCATCTCGTCGACCATCTTCTCCAAGAACCTCGAGGACGCCGACAACATCCTGGCGTGGGCGAAGAAGGAAAAACTCGACATCGTGTTCAACATGGTGCGCTTCACCGACGCCATGCTGGGCAACGCCGAGCTCGAGAAGGGCATGAAGCCGATCGGCCTCGAAGAGCAGAAGATGAAGAAGTTCTTCATGGACCGCGTGCGGCAGGATCCGCTGCTCGACGGCCAGAACTACATCTACATGCACTACGCGGACATGATCGCCAACGGCTATCACCGCACCGCGCCCTGCCCGTTCATGACGCAGGGCATCATGCTGAACCCGAACGGCGATCTGTTCTTCTGCGAGAACAGCGAGATCATCGGCAACGCGGTGCAGGAAGACGCGGAAGCGGTGTACTTCCGCGAAACGGCGCAGTCGCATCGCCGCGCGATCCGCGATCAGAAGTGCCCGACGTGCCTGAGCCCGTGCCAGATGAACGTGGCGGCGATCAAGCAAGTGATGCCGTACGCACGCTTCCTGGTCCGTGCCTCGATGGAAAAACGGCGCTCGGGCATCGAAGCCGCGGCCGCCGCCCACCCAGCCTAGCCCGCACTGTGGCATGGGCCGTGACCCCAACCGAAGGCGCGGACGGCCGCAGAAGTTTGGGCGCGCGGCACAACTGATCAGCCTGACCCTGCCCCGCGACGTCATCGACTGGCTCGAAGCGGTCGACGAGGACATGGGTTGGGCGCTCGTCAAGATGCACGAGCGGGCCACCAAGCCGCGAAAATCCAAGCCCGAGGTCGCCTCGCTGGTCCGCTTTCCTGGCGACCGCGCGCTGATCCAGGTGCGTTCGGATCTGTTCAGCGCCATCCCCGGCGTGTCGTTGATTCCGCTCTCGGAGGGCCGCGCGTTTCTTGCGCTGGACACCGGCAAAGGCGTGGCGGATCTCGAACTGCTCGTGCTCGATCGGCTCGAGGGCAAGAAGATCGGCTCCGAAGAACGCGCCACGCTGACCAAACTGCGGCAGATGCTCAAGCAATGGCGGCAGGAGGGCATCCGCTTCGAGTCCCGCTCGATCATCGTCGCCCACGGCAAGGCCAGCGCGATACGAAAGGCGGACGAGTGAGCGCACGAACAGCGACGCTGGCCGCTTCGCTCG
>DATHEN010000264.1:0-4065 GCA_035318565.1 Polyangiaceae bacterium | reverse complement strand
CATGTCGCGAAACTTGCGCGTGAGGTGCGGCAGGTCCGCGAAGCCGGCCCGGTGCGCCGCCAAGGTCAGTGATTCACCCCCGGCTATCGCGAACAGGACGTCCCGCATGCGCAGCCAGTGAACGTAGGTGCGGAGCGAGACGCCCATGCCCTCCGTGAACAGATGCACGAGCCGGCTGACGGAAAGATTGACGTGCGCCGCGAGCTCGGCAGCGCTCGGCGGTTCGACGAAGTTTTCCTTGAGCAGCGCCGCCACCTTGTGCACGCGCGCGTCGCGGTGGCGTTTCACGGGCGGCGTGCAGGACAACTCGGCGAACACGCTGTCCCACAGCACGGTGAACGGTTCGTCCGCGGCGAGGTGATCGATCAGCTTGCGGCGCAGCGGCTCGGCGACATGCCCGGGCAGTACGCACACGCCGTTTGCCGACGCGAGCCAGTGCGCGACCCGCCCGTACTCGTCACTCTCCGGGTCGACGAGCAAGGACGCCACCACGCTGCCCCGGGCGTCCGTGCTGTGCTCGACGCTGGGCGCGACGATGACAGCATCGATGCGCTGTGAGCCACCGGCCGAGTGCATCTCGAAATCGCCCGTCAGACCGAGCTTGATGGACGCGTGAAAGCCGCGGTGTGGCGCATCCGAAAAGTCGCGCGCCACGCTGAGAGCGCCATCCGGCCAGATTTCGAGGCGTCGTTCGTGCCCCGGAGCGTTCCGTGCGAACCAGGCGTCGATTAGTTCGGCATCCCTCGCCGCGAAGACACTGCCCATGGGAAGCGACCGGCCAAAAGCTTACTCCACGCGGTACCAACCGTCCATGTGTTCGGCCAGAGCGTCAGCTACGACACCGCGATCCGGCAAGCTGTTTGCCATGCCGTAGATCGGCGCCATGCCGCCGCTCGCATGGGGTGAGTTTTTCACCTGCTCCACCGCCTCCCGCAAATCCGCGATGAACCGCGCCGCCACACCGGGCTCGGTATGACGCAACGTGACGCAGATGTGTAGGCCCGCCGGCCTGTGCAAGCCGTTGAGGCTCCAGCCCCGCTCGGTCATCGCGTCGAGCACACGAAAGATGTCGATGTCTGCGGAGCTCGACTGCAAGCCGAGCACGAACAACGGCGCGCCGATCAGGCGAAGCTCCGGGATACCCGCGAGCTCGGCCTTCAAATGGTCCGCCGCGCCGAGAATGCGCCGCGCTGCCTCGAGATAGCCGGCCTCGCCGATGCTGGTGAGCGCAGCCCAGCACGCAGCGCTGAGTCCGCCAGGGCGACTGCCCGCGAACGAGGGCGAAGCGTACAAGCCGCCACACCACTCCGTGGACGTGAAGTATTGAAAGCGCCGCAGCTCGGCTCCTCGATAGAGCACCACCGAAGTTCCCTTGGCGGCGTAGCCGAATTTGTGCGTATCGCAGGACATGCTCGTGACGCCGCGTAAGCGGAAATCGAAGCGCGGCACCGGGTAGCCGAGCTTCTCGGCGAACGGCAAGACGAACCCGCCCAAACACGCGTCCGTGTGAAACCCTATGCCGCGCTCGAAGGCAAGTTCCGAGAGCTCTTCGATCGGATCGATCTGTCCATACGGAAAGCTCGGCGCCGACCCGACCACCACGATCGTGTTTTCGGTGATCGCGGCGCGCATCGCGTCCGCGTTCGCGCGCATGTCGTCCTGCACGGGAACGATGACCGGTTTGATCTGAAAGTACTGCGCCGCCTTCTCGAAGGCCACATGGGCGCTCGCGGGAATCACCATCTCCGGCGCGGTGATGTTCTTCTTGCTGCGGAAGTAGTCACGGTACGTGCGCATCGCCAGCTGGATGCTCTCGCTACCGCCCGATGAAAGCGTGCCGCACACGCCTTCGGGCGTACCGGGTTCGTGACCCAGGGCGCCAGCGCCGAGCATGTGCGCCGTCATGGACACGATCTCCGCCTCCATCTTGACCGTGCTCGGCCAGAGGTCGACGTGCAGCGGGTTGCTCTGCGATTCGAGAGCGTACGCACGATTCAAGAACTCGATGTGCTCACGATCGCCGTGGTACACGGCGCCCGAGGCGAAGCCCGCCCGCCAGCGCTCGGCTTCGCGCTCCGCCATGGCGCGGATCTCCTCGAGCACGGCCTCTCGCGGTTTACCCTGCGCCGGCAGCCGGGCGTTGGTGCCAAATCGTTCACGCCAGGTCTGCACCGTAGCGATATTCGGTTGCTGTTTCATGACACGTCCCCGTTGAGCCAGGCGTAGGTTCCCTTGGTTTGCTTGTAGAAGCGTAAGAACGCTTCGAACTTCCGATCGTACAGCGCTCGCACAGCCGGGTTCGGCTGATACACGCGGTCGACTTCGACTTTGGCGGCAGCGCTCTTCCAGTCGAGGTGGCCCAGCGCCACGGCTGCAATCAGCGCCGCGCCACGGGCGTTCGCCAACACCGGCTCTTTCACGCGTTCGATACGCCGGTCGAGCACGTCGCTCAAGATCTGACACCAGAGCTCCGAGCGCGCGCCGCCACCCACGAAACGCAAGCTCTCGAAGCCCGCGGGGCATTCGCGCGCCACGAAATGCTCTGCGGCGCGGAGCATCCAGCGCGCGTTCAACGCTACGCCTTCGAGCACGCTGCGCACCAGGCAACCGCGGTCCGTTGCCAGACTGAGATTCGCCCAGGATCCACGGATGTGCCGGTCGTCGACCGGGGTGCGTTCGCCGTTCAACCATGGCAAGAAAAGCAGACCGCCGCTGCCCGCTGGCGCACGCTCCGCGACGCGATCGAGCCGTGCGTACACGTCTGCTGGAGCTTCCTCGGATGCGAGCTCATCCGGACCGTACAGCACGCGTTCGACGAGCCAGCTCAGGCACTTGCCCGCTGCGTCCTGCTCCGTGGCCACCCAGTAGCGATCCGGAATGGCGGACGGCAGCGAAGCGATGCTGCGTGTGAGATCCGTCCGCTTGAAGGGAACGTGACACGAAATCCACGCGGAGGTACCGATGTAAAGGTGTGCGCGATAGTCCTGGACGGCGCCCGCGCCGATCGCCGCCGACGCGGTGTCCGCGCTGCTGGTGACGACCTTCACGTCCTCGGGCAAGCCGAGCTCGCGCGCGCACTCCGGCGTGAGCGGCCCAACCACGCTACCCGTGGGGATCAGGTCCGGTAGTTTTTCGCGATCTAGCCCGCACAGAGAAAGTAGCTCTCGGTCGTAATCGACGCGTTCGAGATCGCGATTGTCCGTACAGAAGTAGCCGGTTATCGACGCGTACGACGCCGTTGCTCGCCCGGTGAGCCTGAACGTGAGGTAGTCCATGGGCTCGAGGAATTTGTACGTCGCGCGGTAGAGCTCGGGGCGCTCGTGTTTGATGCCGAGGATGTGGCCCACCGGATCTTTGCCGGTGCGCGAAGGCACGGCGCCCGTGAGTCGTATCCAACGCCACAGCCTCCAGGCGTTGTAACCCGTGCCGGGCACCTCCAAGCCGCCCCCGACCCGCTCGGCCACATAAGGAGCGCCGCGCTGATCGAGCCAGATCCACGCGTTGGCCAGGTGCCGCCCGCGCGCATCGACCGGCACCGTGCCAAACCACTGGCTGCTGATCGAAAGCGCGGCGATCTCGCCGGCCGCCGCCGCGTTCTTGGAAAGGATCGCCTGAATGGCGTCGCGGATCGTTTGCCACCACTCTTCGGGGTCCTGCTCGGCCGCGCCGCCGGCGGCGAGCAACAGGCGATTCGGACGAAATTCGTGCAACAGCACCTGACCGTCGAGCGTGACGAGCGCCACCTTCGGCCCGCTCGTACCGAGATCGACCGCAAGGACGTGCTGTTTCAAGTTCCTCGTCGCGCCGGCGCTCTACAGGTCCTCGCACACGGCGGCTTCTTCTTGCGAAAACCCTTCATCACTTTGCTCCCCCTCGAAGTAGCTCCGCAGCGGCTGGGTATCATCGAGTAGGTGGGCCGTGTACTCCTTCAGGCTCAGCGATGACTCTTGAATCTCCGAGCCCAGCCACGGTTCGGTCAGCGCGTGGGTGAGGTCTTTGCCGTCCAGGCCGATGGGCGGAATCGACACGCAATGGCTGCAGTTGTCGATGCGGAAGTACGGGATG
>DATHEN010000263.1:0-3851 GCA_035318565.1 Polyangiaceae bacterium | reverse complement strand
AGAGTTGCGTGAAAACGTGCCTACCCTGCCGCATACGGGATGATGTATCGAAGGCTGGACCGCTGAAGCACCGTCGGTTGCTCGCCCGGGGGTTTGCTCATTCCAGACGATCGATAATGGAAAACCGCCATTTCATGCGCGATCGTCCGGACAGCGCGACCCCCCGCGGCCAGCAAGGACCTTCGCGCCGTGAAGCCCGATGCCGGTGTCCCCCTCGACACCGCGCATCGTTTCCGTCACTTCGCCGGCAACGCGAGCAACACCCGCGTGCCTAGAATCCTTCGACACGGAGCTGCTTCGCCAGATCGCCGTCGTAACGGGCAATCTGCGCAATCAACGGACGCACTGCCTTGAGCCAATCGAGAGCAATCGGATAGATCCGCAACATGACGTTCTGCCTTTCTTGCGCCGGCTGGCGCGATTTAGGCGGTTCCACCGGCTGTCGCGTCGCAGGCCGGGTCAAGGGCGCCGCAGGCGCCGCGAAGCGCGGGCGGAACGAAGCTCCAGCCCCTTGAGGCGGGCGAGCACGAGTGCAAAATCAGAAAACCGAGCGGCAGTGCGAACAATCATACTTCGCGGGCGCGCTCTTGATTCACTGCAGACAGCGCTCCATGGCGGCCAGGATCAAGTCGTTGCGGGCTTGGTTTCCGCTCGTCAGAAGGTGAATATGGTCGGACTTGAACCAGTCGCAGACCAGGTTTGGGTTGGTCATCCAGCTCGGGCCGCAATGATCCCGTGTGGCTTTGGCAAAGTCGGCAATCTGGACATGCCCGGCAAACTCCGAGCTTTTTGATACACTGTCCAGCAGACTGTTCACCAGACCCGCTTCGGTCGCAAAATTGGGGTTCGTCGATTTTTCGGCGACGGTCACCAGCACGACACAGGCGTTCGCTGGCGCTGTGCGCATGGCACGCACGGAGGCGAGGGTTGCTGCCACTGTCTCCCAGCGCCGTGCATCCCGTGCAGCCCCGGCTGCTGCTTCCGCCTGGCGAGTGGCGTCGTTCGTTCCGAACGCAATGACTCCCACTCGTGGCGCCGTGGTGGCGTGCTCACGGGTCATGTTCAGCCAGGAGAAAAAGCTCATTCCCGCCACGACGTCCATGAACACGCGCCTTCTCACCTGGATCGTGCTGCCGCCGCTCTGCATGATGCGATCACTCAGGCGGGGGGCGCAGCTCAGCCCTCCAAAGTACTCACACAGCTCCGCCTGCTGGATCAGGCTGTCCCCGACCACGCTGACCTTGGGGCCCTCGGTGGTGAAGTTGTAGGTGCCCCGGCAACCCGTAACGGGCGAGATCAGACATTCACCGTTCGGGCACGTCAGCGCTGAAAGCACCGTCTCTTGAGCGATGAACGCCGTTGGCAGCAGACCGCCCCAAAACGAGTAGTTGATTATGTTGGTATCCCGAATGGAGAGCGCGTCGAAGTAGTTGTTTGGAAATCCCGCCTCTGGGCGGTGGTACGCATTCCAGCCCGCGCTGCCCGTCACGTTCGATCGATTGCGCAGGCCTTTGATGGTGTACAGAAAGTTTCCGAAAGCAGGGCTCTTGCCCCACTGCGCCTGGACGTTTTGCAGGTTGGGACCACTACAGGTCGTCGTAAAATCTTGCGCTGAGGCGCGCTTGGACGCGCACACGAACGCCGCACACAGAGCCAGCGCTGGCAGCCGCTTCAGGCCTTTCAGCGCGGTCCGCTCGGCTTTGGCTCGAAACGAAACCGGTGCGTAAGTCGGCTGCGCGCGACGCTGCGCTGGTACAAGACACGCGACATTCGTCTTGGTCACTAGGTGCTCCCAATCCCACGAGGCACACGTCACTCAAACAGTGACGCATTACTCCCCGCTATGTGCCCAAGTTATGCGAGCGCACTGCGTGCGTCCAACGAATGCCGCTACGACAGACGAGGGAGTCTCTAAACTAACGCTCTACATGTTGGTGCGTTAGTATTTGGCGCGCTCGTCGCGCAGCCCCCGATAGGCGTCAGACGGATCCTCGAGCGGACGCTCTCAGAGCCGCGCTACTAGGGCGAAGCGCAGGTAGGGACCGGACCTCGAGAGAGCCCCCAGGCTCGGCTGCTCGATTGTCAGCCGCCCTTCAGATCGACTCTCCAGCGTCGCGGTCAGCGCTGGAGACGCCCAATAACCTCCCTCCAGCGTGAGCCCCACGCTCAGGGACTCGAACTTGCCGGAGCGCGATTGGAACAGGCGATCGGGAGTGGTCACGGTCGCGCCGAGCCCCAGAGTCACGAAAGGCAGCCAATCCGCCTTCTCGAACGTGCCGTCGACCTGTGTGTCGAGAGTGAACTCGGTCCGCGCCACCCCTGCCGCAAGCCGGGCGTGCGGCGCGAAAACCTCCCAGATCTCGTAGCGCGCGCTGACGCCGGCATAGCCCGCGTAGCTCGTCAGCTCGGTCTGCTCGATTGCTCCTCCGAGCAGAACGCCACCTTCCGTGTGGCTGCCTGCGTAGCCGAGCTCCGGCGCGAGGGAGAGCGCCTCCGTCAACCAGAAAGCGTAGCCAATGCTGGCCCCCAAAGCGGGTTCCAGATCCTCGTCGCTGAGCACATCGAAACTCGAGTCCTTGCGAATGAGGACATCGAGATTTAGCGAAGCCTGCCAGTGCTGCGTCACGGGCCCCGTCGCGACAGCGGCGCTTGGAGTTTCAATACGCGGATCGAGAGCTGCGTCACGGGTTGCCATCGGCTGCTGAGCCAGCGCGGGCACGGGTATCACGACCAGGAGCAAACTGAGGAGCGAACGTTTCATCGGCCGCCTGCCGTCATGATGTCATCGACCAGAAATCCGCGGACCGAGTAGGCGGCAGCGAAATTATCCGGCTCGCGTCCATCGAGCACGGTAAAGTAGCCGATTGAGCTCGGGTGGGTGACGACGAACCGCGGCCGTTCCGCTGACGGAACGGCGACCGCGTCCAGAATCGTCGCGTCCAGACGGATCTCGGCCGGATGAAACGTTTGCAGGTCGAGAAAGCCGATGCGCTGTTGATTGGCTGGGGCGAGCCAGAGCTTACCGTGGGCGGGCACCGCCGTGCCGAGGTCCTGCGTGGACTGGATGGGCTGCACGGTGCGCTGCACGAGGTCGAGCAGGCTGAGACCTTGCCCTTGATGAATCAGCAGCACGAGTTCCTCCGAAAGCTTCAGGACACGGCGGTAGGGGGAACGCAGCCGGAGCAGTTCTACGTTGCGGCCCCCGCGGTCTTCGAGGCCTTCGAGATCTACGAACACCACGGCGTCGCTGCCTTCGGCGTAAAGAAGGGCTCGCTGCTGCGCTTCGGGATCTTCGAGCTTACCGGCATCGAAGCGTAGGATGCGGTTGGGCGCGACGGGCAGGGGCACGGTCGTCACTCGGCTCGAAGCGTTGTCGATGACCGAACCTTGCGCGCTGCCTTGCGCAACGACGAACAGGCGCCGCCCGCCGCTGATCTCGCCACCTCCAGGCTCGTCATAGAGCACCATGTCCGCGGGACCCGCCCCCGCGCCCAGCTGGTTGATGCTGGGCACGAAATCGTTTTCCGTCCCACCCCCCGAAGCGCTGAGGTTGATGACGAAGATGTCGTCGGATGCCGTCCCGCGCAGATAAATGTTCGGCTCTTCGCCGCCGAAGAGCACCTGCGATAGTGCGATGCTCCCCGTAGTGCGCCGGGAGAGCTCGATCGTGTACTCGGGGCGGTCGATGTGGTTCAGATCCCAAACGGCGATGTCCGAGTCGAAGAGCACGATAGCGAGCTCGCGCTTTTCTCCTGCAATGTCCATCGGCGCGGAAAACACCACACTCTGTGGCACGCCTCCGAAGCTGCTGAGCGTGCGCAAGGTGGGATTGATGCCTGCGGCAGGGGGCG
>DATHEN010000262.1:0-2048 GCA_035318565.1 Polyangiaceae bacterium | reverse complement strand
CGCGGGTGGACAAAAAGCAAGTGGCTTGTGTCGAACAGAAGCGAGAAGAGGCCGGCCTGTCGCCGCTGGTCGCCATCTTCGGCAGCGTCGTCATCTCGTACGTGCTCGCGCTGTTCACGATCTTCTTGGAGTAGGTCCGCGCTCGCCTCGTGCCGAGACTGCCCAGTGCGTTCGGATTGGGTCGTGGGCGGAAGGAGAGCACTGGCATGGCACCTGGGAAGGCCATCAGAGCGAGCTGCGGCGTGTCGATCCGACGACGGGCGAAGTGCTCGAACAGCTCGATCTTCCCGAGCGCGTGAACGTCTCCGGTCTCGAGTCCGATGGGAAAGGGCTGTTTTTCTGCGGCGGTGGCGGAAGTGGCAAGCTCCGCGCCGTGAAGCGCGCGCGAAAGCCCCAAAGCCGAGCTCGAACGTCCTAACGAATGGTCAGCGTTTTCGTGCCGTCCAGGTTCCTGTCCGCGGAAACGTAGCCGACCGCGCCGTGATGGGTGCGCACGTAGCGGATCACGGCTTCATCCGAGTCGAGCTCGGGCGGCGGTGTGTCACGTCCGGCGAAGATGCGCTGCAGCCAATAACTTTTGACCGCTGCTACCGAGCGTTTCAGCACCAGTCGCGAAAAGCTGCCTCGAGCCCTGAGTGCTGGCCCCTGATCCACCGGTCGAATCGCCTCGCCGTCGTCCCAGCGTGACACCTTCTTGAGAAAGGCGCCTTCCAAGAATTCGCGCGGCACCGAGCGCAATGGGTTTCGAGAGTTCACGATCACGAGGAACGGATCCGACTCCGGCGCGGCGCGCGCCGTGCCGGTCCCCAACCATCCTGAACCCACCAATGCAACCAGTGCAGAGAGCAATCCTCTGCGGCTGACGCTGCGGCCGGACGCCGGGCGGGGTTCGAGGGGTTTTAGCGGGTTCACGATCGCAACTCTCAGAAGTAGGCAGTCGTCTTCAGCACCAGCACACCCCAATCCTTGGACAACTTTTGCACGGCCGTGCCGTCGTTCAGGGCTGGTGCGAGTGCCGCAGTGCCGTTCATGTAGTGGCCTTCGATCTTGAGCAGCCAGTGCGGATTCAAATCGTAACGAAAGGACAGCGCCAGATCGCGTTGGTAGTCCTTGCGTGCGTCGCGCTCGTCCACGTTGGGGAGGTACACCGAGAAATAGACACCCGGCGTGAACCAAGGCGCCACGCGGTACGAGAGCATGGCGTAGTAACGTTCGTTCACCGTCTTGGGTGCCAAGAGCTTCGGCGCAACGCTTTCGAACTCGCCAATCCAGCGGCTGTATTCTGCCGAGAACAGGAGGTCCCCGCGCTGATACTCCAGGGACGCGACCCACAGCTTGACTCGGAATTTCACCGCCAGCGGGTTAGCGAAATCCGCAGGCAGCAGGGTCACGCCTTGCAAGATAGGGATGAGCACAGGGTCGATCTGATAGTCCCAGTCGAAGCGCAGAGCCTGAGCGCTGGCGCCGATCTGCAGCCCGGTGATCGGCGGCGCCCACATGACCCGGCCGCCGAACACGTACGGGACTTCTGCATCCTCGACCTCGATCCCCGGGCTGGGTGGCGGGGGGGTATCGATGTGTAGCGTGCCTCCGTACGCGCGGTACTCGAGTGTGCCCAGCGTACCCAGTGGCACGTTGCCGTACAGCTCGCCGCCGGTCTGCGCCAGCAGAAAGTCGCGATGATCGATGGGATACACGGACTGCGGCAGCAAGATGGGGACGCGTGCTGCATCGATGTCGTTGAACTCGTTGTAGAGGCCGAACGGTATCTTCGTGCGTCCCGCCCGGATCCCGAACCAATCGAAGAAGCGATAGTCCAGGTAATACCAATCCATGCGCGGGGCGTAGTTCCCCGAAGGCCCAAGATCTTGCGCAAAGAGTTGAACGCCCACCCGAAGCTCGTCCGTGAGCTGCTTGGTCACGTTCAAGCCGACCTCGGTGAACTCGAAGCTGCCGCGCTCGGAACTCGCGAGGTAGTTGTTGTTCGTGGTCTTGATGAAGCCCTGGCTCACGAAGGCGTGAATCTCGACGCCGTAAGGGTCCGCCTC
>DATHEN010000261.1:0-3447 GCA_035318565.1 Polyangiaceae bacterium | reverse complement strand
AGGATCAGCTGGTAAACAGCATCAACAGCTTCTGTCAGGCGTCCTGAGCCGAGCGGGTCGTTCACTTGGTAGCCGCAGTCCCTTCCGATTTCGCCCTTCTCAGCCTGTGCGAGCTGACGGCGGCGCTGCGCGAAAAGCGCCTCTCCGCCGTCGAATTGATGCGCGCCACGCTGGATCGCGTGGACGCTACCCGCGAGCGCCTGAACGCCGTGCCGGTGACGGCGGATCGGAGCGACTTGCTCGAGCAGGCGCACGCCGCCGACGCACGCCTCTCGAGCGGCCAGGCTCGTCCGCTCGAAGGCGTTCCCCTGGGCGTCAAAGATCTCGAAGACGCGCGCGGTCTTGCCACGTCGCACGGATCGCTGCCGTATCGGGATCGCGTCGCCGAGCTCGATTCCACGCAGGTCGCCCGCTTGAAGCACGCCGGGGCGATCGTCGTGGGCAAGACCAACGCGCCGGAGTTCGGCCATACGGCGATCACCCGGAACCTGGTGTACGGCGTGACTCGCTCTCCCTGGAACGCGGAGCGCACGCCGGGTGGCTCGAGCGGCGGCTCGGCTGCGGCGCTGACCGGCGGCGTGCTGCCGCTGGTGACGGCCAGTGACGGCGGAGGCTCGATTCGTATCCCGGGCAGTTTCGTGGGCGCATTCGGGCTGAAGACCACGTACGGGCGCATTCCGGGCGGTCCGCTGCATCGCTGGTCACACATCATGACCGCCGTGCAGGGTCCGCTCACCAAGACGGTCGCGGACGCGGCACTGTTCCTGGATCAAGTCGTGGGACACGACGCAACGGATCCCAGCAGCCTGCCGCACCCGGGCATTTCGTACTCGTCCGTCCTGGCGAGCGCGCTGCCGAAGCGCCTCCGCATCGCCTTTTCACCCGATTTTGGGCACGTGCCCGTACAAGCGGACATAGCCTCCGTCGTGGAGGAAGCCGCGCGCACGTTCGAGAAGCTCGGGCACGAGCTAGTCGCGCTGCCCGGAGGCCCACCGGATCTCACCGCGGCTTGGGGTTTGATGAATGCGCTCGAGGTCGGCGGGCTCATGCAGGAGTTCCGCCCCGCTCGCGAAAAGGATTTCACCCAGAGTCTGCTCGGCGTGGTGCGCATGGCCGAAGCCATGACGGGTCCGTTCTGGAACGACGTGGCGCTCAAGCGCGCGGAGCTCGTACGCTGGTGCGCCGAGCTGTTCGCCGACTACGACTTGCTCGTCACTCCCACCGTGCCCTTCGATCCACCGCCCGCCAAGGGTCCGTTCCCACAGGAAATCGAAGGTCGCACAATGCCTACCGCGAGCGTGGCCGCGTTCTGCATCCCGTTCAACATGTCGTGGCACCCGGCAGCCACGGTGCGAGCCGGAATGAGCCGTGCGGGGCTGCCGATCGGCCTGCAGATCGTGGCGCCGCTCCAGCGCGAGGACTTGCTCCTTCAGATTGCGTACGCGTACGAGCGCGAGCGCCCGTGGCACCCCGACTGGCCAAGATGAGCGAGCCGAGCGCTCAGCGGCGCCGGCGGCCTGCTCCGGCCATGCGCGGCTTGCGGGATGAAGCCTTTGCGCGAGCGCCGGTGCGAGAGCTGGGCGGGGACTGTGCATTGTCCCCGGGCGTGACGCCGGCTTCGCCCTGCAGGCGACGCAGCTCGTCTCTCAGGCGGGCAGCGGTTTCGAACTCCAGATTCTCGGCGGCGACGAACATCTGCTGGCGCACTGCTTCGATGCGATCGAACAGCTCGCTCGCGCTGGGTTCGGCCTTCTTACCGCCTTTGCCGGTTTCGCTCTTGCGAGGCACGGCATAGTAGTCGGTCTGTCCGCTGGCCGGATTGATGTCGAGGATGGCGCGCTTGATGGTTTCCGGCGTGATGCCGTGTTTCTCGTTGTATTTCGTCTGAATTTTGCGGCGCCGGCTCGTCTCGTCCATCGCGAACTTCATCGCGTCCGTGATGCGATCGGCGTACATCAGCACCTGACCGTTCGAGTTGCGCGCCGCGCGGCCGATCGTCTGAATCAGCGAACGCGCGCTGCGGAGGAAGCCCTCTTTGTCGGCGTCCAGAATCGCGACCAAGCTGACCTCGGGCAGATCCAGACCCTCGCGCAGCAAGTTGATGCCCACGAGCACGTCGTATTCGCCGGCGCGCAGTTCGCGCAAGAGCTCGATGCGCTCGAGCGTTTCCACGTCCGAGTGCAAGTAACGCACGCGCACCGCGAGCTCGGCGTAATACTCCGTCAAGTCTTCGGCCATGCGCTTCGTGAGCGTGGTGACCAGCACGCGTTCGTTCTTTTCCACGCGCTTTCTGATCTCGCCGAGCAGGTCGTCCACCTGTCCGGTCACGGGGCGCACGAAGATTTCCGGATCGATGAGCCCGGTGGGCCGGATCAACTGTTCGACGACCACCCCGTTGCTGCACTGGAGCTCGTATTCTCCCGGGGTCGCGGAGACGAAGATCGAGCGCCGCATATGCTGCTCGAATTCCTCGAACTTGAGCGGCCTGTTGTCGAGCGCGCTCGGCAGCCGGAAGCCGTACTCGACGAGCGTCTCCTTGCGCGAGCGATCGCCCCGATACATCGCGCCGATCTGGGGCACCGTTTGATGCGATTCGTCGATCACCAGCAGGAAGTCTTCGGGAAAGTAGTCGATCAGCGTGGGGGGAGGATCTCCCACCGAGCGGTTCGATAGGTGCCGCGAGTAGTTTTCGATGCCCTGCACGAAACCCATCTGCTCGAGCATTTCCAGGTCGTAGAGCGTGCGCTGCTCCACCCGCTGCTTTTCGAGAAAGCGGCCCTCCTTGTCGAAGTATTCGAGGCGGCCCCGCAGCTCCACGCGAATTCCTTCGATGGCGCGCTGCAGTTGCTGGCGCGGAGTCACGTAGTGCGACCCCGGGAACACGGCGTACTTGTCGAGCGAGCCGAGCACGCGGCCGCGTATCGGGTCGACTTCGCTGATGGCGTCGATCTCGTCACCGAAAAATTCGACGCGAATTGCCGTGCGCTCTTCGTAAGCCGGGAAAATCTCCACTACGTCGCCGCGCACGCGGAACGTGCCGCGGTGAAAATCGACGTCGTTGCGCTCGTATTGGATGTCGACCAGGCGGCGCAGCAGGTTGTCCCGCCGCATCTCTTCGCCCTTGACGATCTCGATCAGCAATCCTTCGTAAGTTTCTGCGGAGCCGATGCCGTAGATACAGCTCACGCTGGCCACGATGATCACGTCGGGCCGCGAGAGCAGCGCTTGTGTGGCGGCGTGGCGCATGCGATCGATCTGATCGTTGATGATCGCGTCCTTCTCGATGAAGGTGTCCGTGGTCGGGATGTACGCTTCCGGCTGGTAGTAGTCGTAATAGCTGACGAAAAAAGCGACCGCGTTCTCCGGGAACAGATCGCGCATCTCTCCGTACAGCTGCGCCGCCAGGGTCTTGTTGGGCGCCATGATCAACGTGGGGCGGCCCAGCGA
>DATHEN010000260.1:0-11648 GCA_035318565.1 Polyangiaceae bacterium | reverse complement strand
AACGACGGCAGCACCACCACTTTTCGGTCGGTCACGTAGCGGCTCGGCTCTGCGGCGATGGGTTGCCATTCGCGCGGGTTTTTCTTCACGTGTGCCGTGCCGCGCACGTCGCCGAGCTGCTCGACCGGTTCACCGGCATGCAAACGGTCGGCGATCTCCCAGATCGCGCGCTCCCCCATGCCGAAAACCAGGAGATCGGCCTTGGCGTCGAGCAAGATCGAGCGCCGCACCGAATTCGACCAGTAGTCGTAGTGCGCGATACGGCGAAGCGAGGCTTCGATGCCGCCGATCACGACGGGCAGACCCGGAAACGCCTGCCGGCACAGGTTCGAGTACACGATACTCGCGCGATTGGGCCGCATGCTCGTGCGCCCGCCCGGCGAATATTGATCCTCACCCCGCGTTTTCTTCTGCGCGGTGAGCTTGTTCAGCATCGAGTCGAGATTGCCGGCGCTGACCCCGACGAAGAGCCGCGGCCGGCCCATGCGCGCGAGGTCGTCTACGTTGTCCCAACGCGGCTGGGCGATGAGCCCCACCCGATAACCGCGCCCTTCCAGAAAGCGCGCGATCAAAACCGGCCCGAACGCGGGGTGATCGACGTATGCGTCCCCCGTCACGATCAGAATATCCAGCTCGTCCCAACCCCGCGAGCGCATCTCCGCGCGCGTCGTCGGCAAGAATCCGGACGAGTCCGCTGGCACTGAAGACGGCCGGCGCCGCAGCTGAACGAGGCTCATGGCGATGACACTGGCGTTAACAAAACGCGCCGAGTCTCCCCCGCTCGGGGGCGGCGCGCCAGCCCGGGTGTCGATTGTGACGGCCGCTGCGGGCGTTCCAGGCCGGCGAGCTCACTCCGAGACGAGCGATATTCTGAACGTTTTCGCCGAAGAGCAGCGTAATTTGCGTAGGACCTATTCAGTTGATATTTCTAGAAATTGTCTATATACGGCGCATTTGTGTGACATTTCGTACGCGAGGCCCCCTTGCGAACGGAGTCCAGGTCCTTACGTAAACCGCCGGAAGGCTCATCGTCGAGCGATGGGCTTCGCCGTCTCTTTCCCGCACCGGAAAGCGGCTCGGCGCCTCACCACTTTGGGTGCAATGCAATGCTGAGCGCCCCGCCGTACGTTCACCTTCCTCAACCCCGCACCGAAACGGACGTGGCACGCGATCGCTTGCGTGGCACCGTCTGGGAGCGTTTACCCACTGCGCAGACGCTTTACGTCGGGTGTTTGTTCGCGGGTCGCTGGCTGGGTCGGCACGGCGTCACGGCCAATGCACTGACGTACGCGTCGTTGGTGCTCGCCATCGCGGCGGGGGCTGCGGCCGCCACCGGACAGCTCGCCTTGGCCGGTGTGCTCGTGCTCGCCAGCGGGCTTTGCGACATGTTGGACGGCGTGGTTGCGCGCGCCACGGGCACTCAGAGCGCGTACGGTGCTTTGCTCGACTCTACGGTCGATCGCTTGACGGACGGCTTGCCTCTGCTGGGGCTCGTCGTCGCATACGGTCCAGACGGCGCACTGGCAGCCATTCCAGGCCTGGCCATGCTGGGTGGCTTCGCGGTGAGCTACGTTCGCGCGCGCGCTGAAAGCCTGGGCGCAAAGCTGCCAGGGTTGTTCATGCGCCGGCCCGAGCGAGTGGCGCTGCTCACGGCGAGCCTGCTTCTCGCAGAAGTGTTGCCGCACGGCGTGGTGTTCGCTCCACTGCTCCTGCTGGGAATTTCGCTCATGGCCGTGCTCAACGTCGTTGCCATGGCAGCTGCCCTGCGTGCGGCGAAACTCGCTCTGGTCACCACGCGCAGCACCGCGCTGCGCTCCGTTCCGGATCTGCCCACGGGCGACATTCCGAGCTCCTGAAAATCCAGGCAGCTCGTCCAACAACTCGGATCTCTCCACGACACCATGCAGGCGGTGCTTCGCCACGTACATCGGCTGTGGGGCCCCTGGTGGCTCCTGCCGGCGCTACCTCTGCTCTATGCAGTCGTGATGCTCTTGATCGGCGATCTTCGACCGGAGCACGCCGTGATCGGCCTCTTGTGTACGATCTTCGCCTTCGCCACCACGCGCACCAAACAATTTTTCGTCGATGTGTCGCCGTATTTGATCGTCGCCTTCGGTTACGATCTGGTGCGCTACGCGCGGCGCGTGGTGCTGACCCCGGAACGGGTACTGGGTTGCGAGCTCAGAGACGCTGAGCTGGCGCTCTTCTCGGTCGGTCCCGGGACCACGCCGCAGGATTGGTTCGCGAGCCACCACTGGCCCGTGGTGGACCTGATCTGTGCCGTTCCATACACAGTCTTCGTGTACGTGGCCTTCATCTACGCGGCCTACCTCTACTTCGCCGATCGCCCGCGTATGCGACGTTATTTGTGGTCTTTCGCCATCGCGAACTACATTTCGTTCACGCTGTGGCTGATCGTCCCGGCGGCTCCCCCCTGGTACATCCGGGCCAACGGCTGTGCCATCGACTTGTCTGCCGCCCCCAGCGCCGCCGCGCTACTGCGCGTCGATCAACTGTTCGGCATCCACTATTTCGAAACATTCTATAGCCGCGCCGCGTCTGTATTTGGGGCAATGCCTTCAATGCACTGTGCTTATCCACTCATCGGGCTCTTGACCGCTTGGCGTGTTGCCACCTGGCGCACTCGGCCTGTGCACGTCATTTATACGCTCGTGATGTTCGCCGCCGCCGTTTACCTGGACCATCACTGGATTCTGGACGCCCTTGCGGGCTGGGCCGTGGCGCTGGTGGCGGTGTTCCTGGCAACGCGGCTGACGTCGCGACAGGCCGTCGTTGCTCCCGCGGGCCCGTCCGCCGACCCATCGTCCACGGCTCTGCTCCGCTCGGAGGCACAATGAACGCGCTGCGACGCGTCCGTGAGACTTACGTAGCCCGGCTGCTAAGGCACCGCAGTTTGGTGTTCGCCGTCACCGCGGTGCTCATCGTGATCTGCGGCTGGCGCACCGTGCGCACGTACCAGTCGCTGCGCAGCGATCTCGAAGAGCTCCTGCCCACCACGGCGCCGAGCGTCACGTCCATCGCCGAACTCAGGCAGCGCGTACCGGGGCTGCGTTATCTGGGCGTCGTCGTCGACACCGGCGGGCCAAAAAATCTGGCCGCCGCCGAGCGCTTCATCGCGGACTTGAGCGCTCGTGCTCGCAATTACCCGAAGGCTGAACTGGCCGCCGTGCGCGGGGACATCCGTGAGGAGCGCCGCTTCGCCGAAACGTACGCGCTGCAGCTGTTGCCACCCACGGACGTCCGCGAGCTGCGCGAGACGATCGAGCAGGAGCGCGATCGCGAAGTCTCGCGTGGTCTCGGCATGGATCTGCTCGAGGACGATGAAACGGCCGCGGCAGCAGCGAGCGGCACTGCCGCCGAGCTGCGCGCGAAATACGAAAAGCGTTACAAGGGCCCCAAGTACCCGGGCGACAAGTTCGTGTCCGCGGACGGCCACACGCGCGTTCTGCTGCTCCAGGCCGGCTCACACGCCACGAACTACGAGGCCGATCGCAAGCTTCTCGATCGGGTGCAGACCGACATCGAGGCGCTCGGCTTTCCGCAGGCGTACGCCAGCGACATGCGCGTGGGTTACGCCGGTGACGTGGCCACGCGTGTCGAGGAGATGGAAGGCCTCGCCACGGATCTGGGCATCTCGGGCGCGCTCGTCTCGTGCCTGGTAGTGGCAGCAATCTGGCTATTTTTCCGGAGCTGGCGCGCCCTGCCCATTCTGGGCATTCCGATGCTGCTCGGCACCGTGCTGACGTTCGGCTTGGCCGCGCTGCCCCCGCTTTCCATTCGCCACCTCAACTCCAACACGGCATTTCTAGCGTCGATCATCATAGGCAACGGCGTCAATTTCGGCGTGATCTTGCTGGCGCGCTTCGTGGAGGAGCGAGCGCGCGGCGTGACGCTCGAGAAGGCCATCGAGATCGCCGTTTCGTCCACCTGGAGCGCCACGCTCGCCGCGGCGCTGGCCGCCTCGGCGGCCTACGGCAGCCTGGTCGTCACGGATTTCCGCGGCTTCAATCAGTTCGGCTGGATCGGCGCGCTCGGCATGGTGACGTGCTGGGGCGTCACTTACGTGGTCGCGCCGCCCACGCTGGCATGGCTCGGCGCCGGCATGCAGCCTCGGCCGGAGCGCGTCGGGAAGAGCTTCACCCAGGACCTCTTGGCCGGGATGATCCGTCGGCCGCGCCTGGTGCTGGGTTTGAGCGCGGTGGCGGTATTGTTCTCCATCGCCGGCGTTGCGAGCCGCTACGGAGATTACCTCGAGTACGATCTGTCCACGCTGCGCCGGCGCGACTCGTGGGAATCAGGCGAGCGCTACTGGGGCAAGCGCATGGACGCCACGCTCAAGCGCTATCTGACTCCCACGCTCATCATGACGGCCAGCGCAGAAGACGCGCGCTTGGTCGAAGCCCGCGTGCGCGAGCTTCAGCAGAGCAACCGCGCCGGCGGCCTGATCGGCTCCGTCAGCAGTGGCAGCACGCTGCTCAACCCCAATCGCGAAGAGTCGATCGCCGAAGGCCATTCACTGCGCGCCATCCTGACCCCGCGCATGAAAGCCGAGCTTTCCCCGCAGGATCGCGAGCTCGTCGAGCGCGCGATCAGCCCGGCCGCGTTGCGACCACTGACTCCCGCGCAGCTTCCCGACGTGCTCGTCGCCGGCTTGCGCGAGAAAGACGGTCGGATCGATCGCAACGTGCTCGTCTACCCGAAGCTCGGCGCGGGCACCTGGGACGCGCAGCGCATCCACGCCTTCACGGCGGACCTGCGTGAAGCGGCCAAGGTTCACGGCAACGACACGCCCATCGCTGGTTCGCTCTTGTTGTCGAGCGACATCGCCAGCGCCATCTCCAAGGATGGACCGCGCATGACGCTCTTGGCGCTGTTCACGGTGCTGGCTATCTGCGTGCTCACGTTCCGCTCCGTGGGTCTATCGTTCGCCGCAGTAGGCTCATTGTTGGCCGGCGTCTTGCTGATGCTCGGCACGCTCGGCTGGCTCGGCGCGCGCCTGAATTTTTCGAACTTCGTGGCGCTGCCCATCACGTTCGGTATCGGTGCGGACTATTCTATCAACGTCCTGAAGCGCTTTCAGAGCGAGGGACGCGCCAGCATCGATCGCGTCGTGACCAACACCGGCGGCGCGGTGGCGCTCTGCTCCGTCACCACTGTCATCGGCTACGGCTCGTTGCTCGTGGCACAGAATCGCGCGCTGTTCTCGTTCGGTGTGCTCGCCGTCGCCGGCGAGCTCGCGTGCTTGCTCACCGCCATCCTGGGTTTGCCCGCAGCGCTCCGCTTTCTGCAACGCGAGTCCGTCGAGGAACGCGAGAGCGAGCCCGGAGACTCCGGAGCGATTCGCAGCGCCACACGCTGACCCTCGCCCGAAGCGCGCGCTCGCGCTGCCCCGAGCCCAATTCCGGAGCGCTTCCCGGCGCCTCCGCACCGCCGCGCTTGCTGAAGGCTACGTCGGAGAGGTCGTCGTTACTGGACCGTCGGTGGCGCCCGGCGACTTCAGCGAGCTCAGGGCTGGAGGCACGACTCGAAGCGACCTCGGTAGCGGCGACCCCTAGACCGAACCGGCCCTGAGCTGCATTCTGGGCAGGTGCGTTCAGCCTGAACGGAATGGCGCGTCCGAATGGTTCGTTACACCCCGAAAAAACGCCTGAATTCCGCTCACAAGCAAATGACTCAAAACTGACGTGCTTCTTTTGAGTGCCGAATTAGTATTCGTCGGCCGGCTAGCCGGAAAGCCACCAGGCGCGCTCTTGGCGGCCCTTGGTAACGGAGGTTCCAGTGATCTGCGTTCTATTTTTCATTGCCCATTGGCAGCTGTCGGTGTTTTCGCAGACCTTCTTTCTGCATCGCTACGGCGCGCACCGCCAATTCACGATGAGCAAAGGTTGGGAGCGTTTCTTCCACCTGTTCACGTACATCACTCAGGGCTCGAGCTTCTTGTCACCTCGCGGGTACGCGATCCTGCACCGCATGCACCATGCGTACAGCGATACCCCGCAGGATCCGCATTCGCCGCGCAACTATGCGAACCCCGTGGTGATGATGCTCGACACCAAGCACCGCTACGACGACTTCGCCTACGACCGCAAATCGCCCGAGTCGCGCTTCGAAGGCGGCTACCCCGTGTGGCCGTTCATCGACAAGCTCGGGCAAAACTGGTTCATGCGTCTCGCCTGGTGTGGCGCCTACGTGCTCTTTTACGTACAGTTTGCGACTTCACCGTGGCTCTTCGCGCTCTTACCGATGCACTTCGTGATGGGCCCGATTCACGGCGCCATCGTGAACTGGGGCGGGCATCGCTACGGTTACCAGAACTTCGAAAACGGGGACGACTCGCGCAACACTTTGGTGTTCGACTTCCTGACCGCCGGCGAGCTGTTCCAGAACAACCATCACAAGTTCGGCATGAGCCCGAACTTCGCGGTGCGCAAATTCGAGCTCGATCCCACGTATCAGGTGATGCGCGTGCTCTCTGCGCTCGGCATCATCGACATCAAGGGCGCTCAGCGCATGCGCTACCCCGCCGAACGCGCTCAGGCCGAAGTGCCGAGCCCGCAGGCAGACGCGGCCGTTCCGGCCCAGAGCTAGGCCAAGGCGCGTCGCTGGGCGCTGCCGCGCCGGCGAGGTCTTAGCTGTCTCTCGAACGCATCCAGCGGCTGCGCGCGCAATTCGTCGAACGGGTACGCGCCTGCGAAGAACCGCACGATCCAGAGCGCTGGCCTCACCCGCGAGCGCTCGGTCGCGAGCTCCTGGCGTCGATGCTGCTGGCGCGCCACATGGACGTCGCGGCGCACGAGCTGCGCCAGGCGGGGCAGGGCCATTACACGATTTGCAGCTCGGGGCACGAAGGCAACGTCGTGCTGGGCCGGCTGACCGCGGCTGGCGACCCTGCCCTGCTTCACTACCGAAGCGCCGCGCTTCAGATCGAACGTGCGCGATCGAAGCCGCATCTCGACGCAGCGCTCGACATCGCGCTTTCGCTCGTCGCTTCCAGCGAGGACCCAATCAGCGGCGGACGCCACAAGGTGTTCGGCCACGCCGAACTCGGTATCCTTCCGCAAACCAGCACGATCGCCTCCCACCTGCCGCGCGCCGTCGGGCTGGCGCTGGCGATCGAGCGCCGCGCCCGCATGGGCCTACCACCGCTGTACGCCCGCGACGCCATCGTACTCACCAGCTTCGGGGACGCGAGCATCAATCACAGCACCTGGCTCGGAGCGCTGAACACCGCGAGCTGGATTCTCCATCAGAAGCTTACGTTGCCGCTGCTGTGCGTGTGTGAAGACAACGGGCTCGGCATCAGCGTGCGCACCCCCGAAGGTTGGACGGACGCGCGTTTGAACGCGCTGCCTCACATCCGTTACTTCGCCTGCGATGGCTGGGATCTCGCTCGAACCTATGCGACGGCGCGAGCAGCGGTCGAGTACTGCCGCAGCTCACGGCGTGCGGCCATGCTCCACTTGCGCTGCGTGCGGCTGCTCGGCCACGCCGGCACGGACGTGGACACGAGCTACCGCAGCCCCGCCGAAATCGGCGCGGCCGAAGCCCGCGATCCCGTGCTGTGTGCAGCGCTCGATCTGCTCTCTGCCGGAGCCCTCGAACAGAGCGAGATCCTCGACCTGGACGCCGCCGCTCGCACCCGCGCCGAAGGCGCCGCGGCCTTCGCGTGCACACGGCCGAAACTGCAGGCGGCACACGAGATCGTGGCGCCCATCGCGCGCCGCGCACCGGCCGCGGAAATCCAGGCCGAAGCAACGCGCGAGCTCGCCCTGGATCCCGAACGCGCGAGTACGCTCGGCCACGCCATCAATCGCGTACTCGCCGAGGCGTTGGATCGCTATCCCGAAGCCCTGATATTCGGCGAGGACGTCGCCAAGAAAGGTGGCGTCTACGGCATCACGAAGGGCCTTCTTACTCACGCCGGGCCGAAGCGCGTCTTCAACACGCTGCTGGACGAGCAGAGCATCCTCGGCTTCGCGCTGGGAGCCGCTTCAGCCGGCCTCCTGCCGATCGCCGAGATCCAGTACCTGGCGTACCTGCACAACGCCGAGGATCAACTGCGCGGCGAGGCCGCCACGCTGTCGTTCTTTTCGAGCGGGGCTTACGACAACCCGCTCCTGGTTCGCATCGCGGGCCTCGCCTACCAGAAAGGCTTCGGCGGCCACTTTCACAACGACAATTCCCTGGCCGTCTTGCGCGACATCCCCGGCTTGGTCGTGTTCGTCCCCGCCCGCGCCGATGACGCCTTCGAGCTCTATCGCACGGCACTGGCGCTGTGCCGCCGCGAGCGGCGCGTGGTGGTGGCCGTGGAACCCATCGCGCTCTATCACACTCGCGATCTGTATCAGCCTTCTGACGGCGGCTGGCTCGCGTCGCCGAGCGGCGCGTGTGCCGAATTCGGCCGCGCGCGTGTCTACCACCCCGAGGCGCGCGACCTGTTGATCGTGACCTATGGAAACGGGCTCTTCATGAGCCTGCGCGCGGCCCGCGAGCTCGGCACCAGTGCGGGAATCGGCGTGCGGGTTCTGGATCTTCGCTGGCTCGCGCCGCTGCCGCTGGACGACGTGCTCGAGCACGCGCGAGAGGTGGGCCGCGTACTCGTGGTGGACGAGTGCCGGCGCTCCGGGAACGTGTCCGAAGCGCTCGGCACGGCTCTCTTCGAGAACCTGCCGGAGACGCGCTTCGCTCGTGTCACGTCGGCCGACAGCTTCGTGCCGCTGGGGAGCGCGGCGAACCTGGTGCTCGTGAGCGAAGCGGACATCGTGCGCGCCGCGCTCGATCTCACACGCGCTCGAGTCACGTAACGAACCGCGGGCGCGACTCCCACGTTGCGGGGAAGGCGAAGCCTGTCGTACGGTGCGCCATGCGTGGTTTTTCGAACGCCCGGCGCACGCGCCGAGCGGCTCTCGTCCTTTCACTGCTCGGAGCCGCGTTGCTCGGCCCCGCGAACGTGCAGGCGCAGCCTTCGGCTGCCCCGGAGTCCGCTCCCGCAAAACCGGGCAAGACCACGCCTTCCGGCCCCGTGACGGAAGTTGCCTTCGAAAAGTACGCACTTCCGAACGGTCTCGAAGTCATCCTGCATCAGGACCGTTCGCTGCCGCTCGTGGCGGTGAACGTCTGGTACCACGTGGGGCCCGCCAACGAACCACGGGGTCGTTCGGGCTTTGCGCATTTGTTCGAGCATTTGATGTTCGGCGGCTCGCGCCACGTCGGCGCCGAGTTCGATCGCTTGCTCGAGTCGGCCGGCGCCACCAACGTCAACGGAACCACGAGCTGGGACCGCACCAACTACTTCGAGACGGTGCCCCGCCAGCACCTCGAGCTCGTGCTCTGGATCGAGAGCGATCGCATGGGCTTCATGCTCGACACGCTGACCGGAGAGCAATTGGAAGTACAGCGCGGAGTCGTCCAGAACGAACGCCGGCAGAGCTACGAGAACGCGCCCTATGGTCCGAGCACCTTGACGTTACTCGACAACCTGTTTCCGAAGGGCCACCCGTACCACGGCGCCGTGATCGGCTCGATGGCGGATCTCTCGGCGGCCACGCTGGAGGACGTGAAGGGCTTTTTCAAAGCCTTCTACACGCCCAGCAACGCCACCGTGGCGATCGCGGGAGACTTCGATCCAGCGCAGGTCAAAGCGCTGATCCAACGGTACTTCGCGAGCCTGCCCGCTCGTCCGAAACCGAAGCGCGTGCGCCACGCGACGCCGCCTTTGACGAGCGCCAAGCGCGTCGTCGTCAAGGAACCCGTGAAGCTCGCGAAGGTGGCGTTCGGGTATATCGTCCCCCCAGCCTACGGTCCCGACGAAGCGCCGCTCGAAGTCACCGCCGCGCTGCTCGCGGGCGGAAAGGCCACGCGCCTGTATCGAAGTTTGGTGGTCGACAAGCAAGTCGCCACCGAGGTCGATGCGTCGCTCGAATCGAACGGGCTGGCCAGCATCTTCGGCATCAACGCGCTCGCGGCGAGCGGGAAAACGCCCGAGCAAGTCGAGCAGGCGCTCGCGGAGGCGCTCGTGGAGCTCGAGCAGAAGGGGCCCGCCGCCACCGAGCTCGAGCGTGCCAAGCGCCGAATTCTGGTGGACGTGCAGAGCAACTTGCAGCTGTTGAACGGACCCGGAGGCGAGTCGGGGCGCGCTGGCTTGCTGCAACGCTTCAATCACTATCTGGGGAATCCGGGTTATCTATCCGAGCTCATGGCGAGCATCGAGCGCGTGAGCAGCGCGGACGTGCAACGAGTGGTGCGCCAGCATCTCACGCCGAGCGCCCGACTCGCGGTAATCACCCTGCCCGCCGGCGAGGCCAAGCCATGAAGAAGCTCGTGTGGCTCTTGTTTTGGGGATGCCTGGTGGCGTGTTCCGCGCCGCCTGCGCCGCGCGCAGCGGCGGCCAGCGCCAAACCAGCGCCCAGAGCGGCGCCAGCTGATCTCGAACCGTGGCGCAAACAGCGACCGGCGCCCGGCGCTCCAGCCGAGCTCGCCTATCCGGCTCCGGAGGTGGTGCGCTTGCCGAACGGCCTCACGCTGTACGTGCTGCAGCGTAAAGCCGGCATCGCCGAGTTGCTCCTGGTCGTGCGACACGGTCAGAGCTCCGTTCCCGAAGGCAAGAGCGGTCTCGCCGCGTTGACGGCGCGCATGCTCAGCGAAGGCACGCGCGCCAAGACGACGTTGGCCTTGGCGGAAGCCGTGGAATCACTCGGCACCACGCTCGAGACGGACGCCGGTCGGGACCACTCGAGCGTCGCGCTGCAAACGCTTCCGCGCGACCTCGGCCAGGGGCTCGCGCTGCTGGCAGAAGTCGTGCAAGCGCCGCGCTTCGACGCAAAGGACTTCGCGCGCGTGAAGAACGAGTGGCTCGACGGCCTGATCGCCGAGCGACAACAGCCGCAACGCCTGGCGTCACTGGTTGCCTTGCGGCTCTTGCTCGGTATGAGCCAGGGCGCGCCAGTTTCCGGCAGCGTGCCCGACGTAAAAAGTCTGAATGTGCCCGATCTCCGCGATTTCCACAGGCGCTACTACACGCCGGCCGATTCCGCGTTGATTCTGGTCGGCGACTTCACGCTCGCCGACGTGAAAGCGCCGGTCGAGAAGAGCTTGGGTACGTGGCGCGGGCACGCTGCACAGCCAAGCCCCACACCGAAGGCCCCTGCGCCCGCCCCGGGCAAGCGCCTCGTGCTCGTCGATCGCTCGGACGCGGTGCAGACCGCACTCTTTTCGATTCAGGTGTTCCCCAAGCGCAATGTCGCAGGCCACGAGGCGCGCCAAGTGCTGAGCAATCTGCTCGGCGGCCTGTTCACGTCACGCATCAACCAGAACCTGCGCGAAAAGCATGCCTTCACTTATGGCGCCCGCTCCACGTTGATGGCGACGCGCGCTTGGGGCGCGTTCTCGGTGGCCACCAGCGTCAGAACCGACGTCACCGGCGCCGCGCTCGAGCAGCTCGGCTTGGAGCTCGCCGGCATCGCCAACAACTCCAAACCCATCAAGCCGCCTGAGCTGTCTCGCTCCAAGATCGATCTCATCAACGCCCTGGGGGCGCATCTCGAGCACACCGGACACATCGCCGAAGACCTCGCTCAGTCGTTCGTGCAGAGCTTGCCGACCGACTACGTTTCTCGCTACGCACCGCT
>DATHEN010000259.1:0-2137 GCA_035318565.1 Polyangiaceae bacterium | reverse complement strand
CCGATCAACCCGCCATACAGCCAACCTTTGCCCGTGACCTCAACGGAAATGGAGCACACGTCGGACGCTCTCACGCTCCGCACGCGCTCAGCGCTTTCGATGAGTAAGTACGACTCTGGATCCTGACGCGTGGGCCCGTGTATGCCCATGTAGCGACCGCTCACGCGAGCTCCGTTTCTCGAACGTACGATGACGCGGTCACGGCGCTCGAGGCGCAGCCGTTCGCTGGGCGCGCGCTCTTCGTACGGACCCGGGGTTACCGTGTCTATGCCGGCGCCGACGCCCGCGCCGACCAGCGTGCAGCCGGAAAGCGCGGCGCTCAGCCCTGCCAGTGCCATGAAGCGTGCAGCGTGTCCCGGACAGCGCGCGATCGTCATGCGATCAGTTTGAGGTGGACCGAATCATCCCTCCAGAAACTAATTGTGAGTCGATCGATAAGCTTTACTTATGAACGCGGTCGCGCTCGACCGAATCAGTGATTGCCGAACACTTGCACCCAGGTGCGCTGCTCGATACCCACGCCGATTTCGTTCGAGCCCGTGGAAAGAATGTTTCGGCGATGGCCGGCGGAGTTCATCCAAGCGGTCATCACTTCTTGGACGGAACGCTGTCCCTGCGCGATGTTCTCGCCCGTTGCAAAGCCTTGGTAGTCGGCGGCCGCGGCGCGATCGCTGAAGTCACTGCCTTCCGGGGAATCGTGAGAAAAATAGTTGCGGGCGACCATGTCGGCTGCGTGCGCTTGCGCGGCGCGAGTGAGCGCTGGATCGAAGCGTAGCTCAGGCACACCTTGATCGGCGCGTTCGCTGTTGACGACCGCGATCACGCTGCACGCTTCCGGACTCTCTGCTTCCGGGCACGGGGCGCCCTGGTCCGGGTCCGAGTCCGAGTCCGATTCATCGAGCACGGTGCATGCGGCCAGCGAGAGCAGAACGGCGGCCAGCGTCGTGAGCTTACCCATGCAAAGCATCCAGCGAGCTTAGCGCGGCCGCCGCGCCTCGGCACACCGTGGCTGTTCTCGCCGAGCGGATCGGAGTAGCCTGCGCGGCCGTGACCGTACCCCCGCCGCCTTTTTTCCGATTTCGACCGCATCCCTGGCACGGCCTGGACGCCGGTCCCGACGCTCCGAACGTGGTGACGGCGTACATAGAAATCACGCCGTTCGACACCATGAAGTACGAGATAGACAAGGCGACCGGCTATCTGCGCGTGGACCGCCCGCAGCGGAGCTCGTCGCAGCCGCCGACTCTCTACGGGTTCGTTCCGCGCACGCTGTGTGCGGCGCGGGTCGCGAAGCTCTCTGCCGATCTCGTGGATCACGCCGACGGCGATCCATTGGATATCTGTGTGATCAGCGAGCGGCCCATCACGCGCGCCGAGATCTTGCTCGATGCGCGCGTGGTAGGTGGCATCCAGATGGTGGACCGAGGCGAGGCCGACGACAAGATCGTGGCGGTGCTGGACAAAGATCCGTTCTGGGCCGCCATCGAAGACGTCTCGGACATGCCGAACGCGATCGTTGACCGGCTGATTCACTATTTTTCGACCTACAAGTTGATGCCGAACGCCGAAGGCAAGGTCAAGGTGGGCGAGGTGTACGGTCGCGCTCACGCCTTGAAGGTGGTCCAAGCCGCCGTGGCCGACTACAGGGACTCGTACGATCATCAAGCGCCCCCGACGCTGCGCTTCTGACGCAGGGCTTCTTTACGAAATTACGGCTCGTCGCGAGAAGAAGCCGCCCCTATGCTGCTTCCTTTCGCACACGGAGGCGACGGATGATTGAGCTTCGACGCGAACAGGACGTCTTCATTCTGCACATGAACAACGGCGAGAATCGCTTCAATGAAGCGTTCATCTCGGCCTTGAACGGCGCCCTGGACGAAGTGGAACGCTTCGATGGAGCCGCGGCGCTCGTGACGACGGGCGAAGGGAAATTCTACTCCAACGGCCTCGACCTCACCTGGATGATGGGACCGGAGTGTGGAGCGCCTCAAGCATTCGTCGGACAGGTGCAGGGGCTTCTGGCTCGCCTGCTCACGTTTCCGCGTATCACCATCGCTGCCATCAATGGCCATGCGTTCGCGGCGGGCGCCATGCTGGCGCTCTGCCACGACTTTCGAGTGATGCGCGACGATCGTGG
>DATHEN010000258.1:0-4730 GCA_035318565.1 Polyangiaceae bacterium | reverse complement strand
AGCGCGCGCCCGCACCCGCCGTCAAACAGGCGCCCGCGAAGCGCGCCGCGAGCAAGCTCAGCGCAGCGCCGATTCAGCGTGTCAGCAAGAAGAAGGCAGCCCCGCCTTCACTTCCTCAAACGGCGCCCTCGGCTGCGGCGGGCACGAACGGCGACGGAAGCGCGGTGGGCGCGGGCGCCAGTGCTCCGAGCTTCGAGCTCAGCGACGAGGATGGCCAACGACTCAGCGTGCAGCAGTTGGCGGGCAAGCCCTACGTTCTGTACTTCTATCCAAAAGACGACACGCCGGGCTGCACCGCAGAGGCCTGCATGTTTCGCGATTCGCTGAACCGCTTCGCGCAGCAAGGCGTGCGGATCATCGGCGTGAGTCCGGATTCGCCGCAGAGCCACACCAAATTCAAGCAGAAATACGGCCTGAACTTCACGCTGCTCTCGGATCCGGACAAGTCCCTCGCGCAGGCCTACGGCGTGTGGACCAAGAAGTCGAACTACGGGCGCGAGTACATGGGCATCGAGCGCAGCACGTTTCTGATCGGTGATTCAGGGAAGGTCAAGAAGGCCTGGCGCAAGGTGCGGGTGCCCGGTCACGTGGACGCAGTGCTCGCAGAGCTCACTGGCGCGTAACTGACACAGCGGGGTCAAGCGCCACGGTCTGCGCCACGCTCTGTTTTCGAGAGTGTCCAGTGCGGGGCCGAAGCGCGCATGGAAAATGCCAAGAGTGCGTGTTTCGGCCTGGCACGTGGAATGCTTCGAAGAACGTATGGCAACGTTAGCGCAGTCACCGAATAGTCAGCCGGCGAGCCGAATGGCCACCGTCCCCGTCGTCATCGGTATCGATTTCTCACCCGCCGGCGACGTCGCTCTGAAGCAAGCGTTCGCCATGGTGAATGCCACGCCATTCGCCGAGCCCCACGTGGTGTACGTGGCAGCGGCGTACGGGGCCATGGTGCGCATCGACACGCCCGATGAAGTGTTCACCCTCGGCATCGAAGAGGCCGCGGAACGCCTGCGCGCACACGTCGAGAGCGTGGTGGAATCATTCCGCCTGGAGCACGAAACGTTCTTCGATCGCGTAGTGACCCACATCCGGGTCGGCTCACCCGCGCGCGAGATCGCTCAGCTCGCGGCCGATCTCGACGCGGACATGGTGATCGTCGGAACGCACGGACATACCGCGGTTCGCCGTCTGCTGCTGGGTTCCGTCACTGAAGGCATCATGCGGCTCGCGCGTTGTCCCGTGCTGGTGGTTCGTCCGAAGGATCATGGCAACGGTGCCGTCGGGCACGTGCCCGAGATCGAGCCGCCGTGCCCGATCTGCATTCAGACGCGACGGCAGAGCGGCGGTGCTCAGATGTGGTGCGCCCAACACACCGGACGCCACGGCCGCCGCCACACGTATCACTACGTCTCCCGCAACGTGTCTGCGCAGGAGAACGTACCGCTGCTCCGGCCCCTCTGAAACGAAAAGTTCGATCGCCGGGCCTTCGCCGGGGCACAATACCGGCATGAAGCCATGGGTGCTGCTAGTCGCTGCAGTGTGCGTGCTCGGTTGCTCCAAGTCGAGCGAGCAGAGCCTGGCGAAAGCCAAAGAGCATGCAGGTGAGCTCGTCCGGACGGCAGAACGCGATGTTGCCGAAGTGCGCAGCGGTCTGCCGGAAGGCGCCAGGCAGCTGAGCGAGCTGGCCGGCGACGCGACCGCCCTCGGGGATGCACAGGAAGTGAAGCGGGCGCTCGATCGCGCTCGCAACAAGGTTCAAGACCTGCGCGTCGCCAAGTCGACCTTCTTCGCCTGGGTCGATCCACAAGGCACGGTCGTGCGCACGGACCAGGAGCAGGATCTGCTGGCCGGTAAAAACTTGTTTGCGTCGTTCCCGGAGCTCCGCAAAGCATTGTCCGGCGCGCGCGTGGAAACGGTCGGATCGATGCCGGAAGCGGCCGAGGTCGCGGGCCGGAAGGACGGCCAGTGGCTGTGCGCGGTGCCGGTTTCGAACGCGGGCAGCGTGCGCGCTCTGTACGTCACGGGGTGGTCTTGGTCGGCGTATGCCTACCGCCTGGAGAATGCGCTGCGCGGCAGCGTACAGAGCAGTATCGGAGACAAGGTCAAGATGCCGCTCCTCTACGTGTACATGGTGGCAGGTGACGCCGTGCACGGCGCGCCCGTAGCGCCCGAGGTCAACGCAAAGGCCATCGCGGGGCAGGCACCGTTGACCAAGCTGGCTGCGGACGGCAGGTTCTCCACCGAAATCGAAATCACCGGCCGGAGCTTCGCCCTCGCCGTGCAGAAGGCGCCGGTGTTCGGAAGTAAAGTCGCGATAGCGGTCCTACGCAGCGAGACGTAGAGCCCATCTCCTATTCATGAGATGGGTGTCTCTCGCTAGACGCTTTCAGTATTCGTCGGGGCCGGTGCGGCCGAAGCTGTGCAGCGCGTAGATGAAGATCAATGCGCCGGCCACGCTGACATAGCTGCCGAGCTCTTCGCCGCCGGAAGCGCTGAACGCGATACCGAGCACCGTGGCGGTGGCTGCAAAGCCTAGCAGGGGTCGAACTGTGCTGGTCGTTTTGGAACGGCTCGTCATTGAAATTCTAGTCAGGGCCAGCGCTGTGAGTGCGCGTGCACGAGGAAATCGCGCACGTCGCGCGCGAGCTTTCGCTCGGCGGTGATGGTGCTGGCTTCGCGGTCGGTGCCCACTTGGTCGTCGTAGAGGTAGTCCGAATCGTGCACGACCAAAATCCGCGCCTGCGCGTCGCTGCCCGTACCATTGACGAGCTGGAGCGCATCACCCATCGAAAGGTCACGCGGCGGTAGGGCCTTGCCGAGCTTGAAGCGTTCATTTGCCGTGATGTACGACACGCCGTAGCGCTTGCCCTTCGCCGCCACGTCCACTTCGAGCGGGGTGCCATCGGCGAGCAGCAGGCTCTTGCCGGGGATGGGTTCGTCCCGTTCTTCATGAAAGGCGCGAATGATGATGTCGATGGCGCGACGCTCGTCGAGCGCACGAGTGGGATTGGCAGTACGCGGGGGAGGCCCCCCGCACGCCGCTCCGTGCAGCGCCACGAGGGCCAGCGTGAGAGCTCGCAAGATCCACTTGGGCCGTGCGCCTCTCGGGACGCCGGGGGGCCAGTGGCTTCCGTTCATCAGACGCAAAAGGTAGCCAAGCGCCTGTCTATTAGCTAGCTCTCAGCGAAATGCCGCGTGCGCTTGCCTTGCTCGCCGTCCTTGCGCCGCCCGCGGCGGGCGCGGCGCTCGGCTGCGCGCACTCGGACCTGCCCGAACCCGAGGCGGCCGTGGCGCGCTACGCGGAGGCCGCAAAACGCGGCGATGGCGACGCCCTCTACGGGATGTTGACGCGGTCGGCGCAGCGATCGTATGGCCGACCGGCCACGCGCGCTCTGGTTCGGGAGGCGCGCGCGGAGCTCGGCCGCAAATCGCAGGCACTTTCCCAACCGAACACGCAGGTCACGGCACGCGCCCGCGTCCGCTTCGCGGACGGCGAGGGAGCGGAGTTCGAGCTCGAGGATGGCGGCTTCCGCATCGCCTCCGCCGGCGCGCTACCGAGCGGCGCACGCACCCCGGCGCAAGCGCTCGGCGAGCTGCGTCAGGCGCTGGCCCGGCGCAGCTATGCGAGCCTGCTGCGCGTGCTGTCCCAGGACAAGCGGACCGCCCTCGAAGGCGACCTGCGATCACTCGTGTCCGGCCTCGAACAGCCGGAAACTCTGGACATCAAAGTCAGTGGAGACACGGCCGAGGTGCGGGTACCCGGGGGGCATTCGGTAAAACTCAAGCGCGAGGCAGGAGTTTGGCGGATCGACGATTTCGACTGAAACGGCCCGGCTCGGGGGCTGTTTCTCGCCGCGCGGCTCTCGCGTCGTTTTTGTTGCTCGGTTTGGGCACGTCGCGCGCGCAGGCGTTCGGCCAGGGAGGGGCTTTTCACCCGCGTTTACTGAAAACGGGTGGGTGGCGCCTGGATGCGACGCGCTCTCAGGCGCCGGGGCGCTGGTCGTGGGAGGTCGTGCGCCGCACGAGTGCGCCGGCGCGCCTCGCCACACGCAATGTTTCCGCCGAAGACCCGCAGCTGCTGGCCGAGCCGTTCGTGATCTGGGCGGGCGAGGGGGATCCGGGAGCGCTCTCTGCGCCCGAGCTGCGCGGCGTCGAACGTTTTTTGAAGCTCGGCGGCGTTCTGGTGGTGGACGATGCCAATCCCGCGAGCGGGGCGTTCGTGCGCGGCGCCCGCCGCGAGATCCAGCGCATCCTGCCGGATGCCGCGCCGGTACGCCTCGATCCGGCTCACGTCCTGTTCAAAACGTACTTCATCGTCGATCGGCCCGTGGGGCGCGTGCTCGGGCCGGCGCACGTGGACGCGATCGTGCGCGGCAAGAACGCGCAGGTTCTCTACCTGAAGCACGATCTGCTCGGCGCGCTCGCTCGCTCCGCGCAGGGCTGGGCATTTCCGACCGAGCCTTCCGGCATGGTTCAGCGCGAGCAGGCGATCCGCTTCGCCGTGAACATCGGCATGTACGTGCTGTGTTCGGACTACAAAGACGATCAGGTCCATGCGCCGTGGCTGATGCGCCGGCGTGCGGGGCGCCGCCCGTGACATGAGCGTCAGCTCGTGGTCCGTCACGGACGATCTGTCCAGCGTGGCCGTGGTCGCGGTCGCGCTGGTGCTTGCGGGTGCATTCGCGATGCTGCTCCTGGAGCTGCGCCAGCGCGAGCGCTACGCAACCTGGATC
>DATHEN010000257.1:0-6336 GCA_035318565.1 Polyangiaceae bacterium | reverse complement strand
GAGGTCCGTGAGCCTGCGCAGCGCCACGTCTACCCAGCGGCGGTCGAGCGGAAATAGGTCGAAAGTGCGAGTCGCTTCGTGCAGCGCGCCGAACTTCAGCATCCCGAGCTCGCTGTCGATACGCACGACGAAAATGCACGTCACCAAGCCTCGGCTCAAAATGTCGTTCACGATCTTCCAGAATTGATTGCGTTCGCAAAGCCATTCGGGGCTGATCCAGACCCCGTTGTTGACGAATCTGCGTTTGTGGCGCGCCTGGTATTCGTCGAACTGATCGAATATGAGAACCGGGTTCAATCCGAGGACTTTTCGGATGTCGCCGAGGATCCGCGGAAGCTCTGCGCCGGAAGGAGCGGCGGACAGTTGCAGAGGCGTTTCACGTAGCGCGACGAGTGTCACTCGCGAGAGTTCGTCGAGCGGCCCCGACTCCCAATCGACGCCCCAGGTCGACAGATAAATCGGAAAGAAATCTCTTCCCGCCTTCAGCTCCGGGATCAGCCCTGATATGACGACGGCGGACTTGCCCACGCCGGACATCCCCCGAAGGAAGATGAGTCGACTCGACTTGCACAGCTCCACCAAGCTCGCCACCTGGTGTTCGCGGCCAATCAACTGATTCTGCCGGTCGTTGCGCGGCACGATCGCGTCCGGCCGATTCAGCACGGACACCTTGCGGAACGCTTCCCACCCAAATAACAACATCGCACCGACTATCACCGTCAGCGCGCCGTAACGGACCAGCGGCTGCGCAATAAGAAATGCGCGAACCGGGGAGTCGTCCTTCAGAATATGTTCCGCAAGGCCGATTAGCGAAGCAACGATTCCGCTAGCCAGACTTGCACTGGTAGGCTTCAAGCGCAGTCGGGTGCTCACGCTTGCGTATGAGGGCATGACCCTTCGAGCGCATCAATCTGGGCTTCGCTATCGACGCCAGAGACCGCGAAATATCACGAACGCCCTCGACGCACTTGAACCTCCAGGCGCCGGTGGCGAACAAGATGTTCTCCAGAAACCGAATCGGGCGATCTCCCGATCACGAACCGTGATAGCATATGGACAACGACCGAGGTGCCCACGGAGCCGGCAACGTAGTGCTGCACTAGACCCTGACCACGTCGAGTCCCCCCGTTCGTTGCAGAGCGCCGAAAAATCCTACCAGTGCGTCGCTGGACCACGCGTCCTCGAGCAGCGCACCGGCTTGGCTGAGCGTCATACTGCGCTCCGCATTCAAACGATCCAGCAACAAGGGCAGCCTGGGGTCGTCACGCAGCGTGATCTGCTGTCCACGCAAGTACACCGACATCTGAGCGCCGTTCTTCGCGTAGCAGCACCGAAACGGATCGAGCAAACGCACGCGCGAATGCGCCTCGAGCGCGCGCACCGGCGGCTGCACGCTTGGACCCGGCCCAAAGCCGGCGTTGCTGCGGCGGCGGAACCAATGTTGCTCTGCGAGCTCGGGGACGACGCGCTCAGCGACCAGCGCCGCCGCGCGCGACGCGAAATCTGCGAAGGGGTTCGCGTCGGTGGTGGCCGGTAGATACGGCGTGGCACGCTCGGGGTGGCCTGGGTCGTTGGGATGGTCGATCAGGAACGCGTTCTGGGTCAGACGTTTGGAGAGCGTGCTCAACTGACGGGCCAGCCAAACCTCCGGCGAATAGTCGTAAAGGCTGATGGCGACGCTCGCCGAATAGGTGTCTTGCGTGCCGATGTGAAACCACAGAGCCGGCAAGTACAGCGCGTCGCCCGGCTCGAGGGTCACGGTGTCGGCGGCGTGGAGCAGTGGCTCGCAGTCCGGCACGTCGCGGTAGCCGCCCGTCAAGTCCGCGTAGCGCTCTGCTGGCCAGAGATGAAACAGCTTCTTGCCGGGACCGAGGTGAAGCAAAAACGCGTGCTCGTACCCGCGGTGCACACCGAAAGCGGTGCCTGCGTAGTTGCCCGCGAACAGCACGAGCTCGCTACCACCCGGTGGCATGCCGCGCGCGGCGTACAGGCTCTCGAGAAAGCAGCCCGAGGCGCGCAACAGGGCTTCGGACCAAATCTGCGTTTCGTTGAGCACGATACACAGGCGCTGCTCATCCACGGCGTGCTGCATGGCCTCGAACGCAGAGCACCCGGCGGCGAGCGGCGCCGAATGGAAGCGATCGACGAGATCACGACGCAGATCATTGCCGACGTAGAGGCGTAGTTTGCGGCGCTCCTCGGGTTCGCCGTGCACGCGCCGCAGCAGCCCGTCGATTTCGGCGGCGCCGGGGAAGTCGGGCGGCAGCAAGCCTTTGAAGAGGTGCGGCCGGCGTCCCTCGGCGGTGAGCTCGGCGAACTGGGACCAGAAGCGCGCGTCCGGAGGCCAGTGCGTGCCGCTGGCGTTGGTGATCAGCGCGGGCGCGGGTGCGGGCGTGAGGGCGGGCGCGGGCGCGCTGGTGGGTGCGTGGTCGAGCGTTTTACTCGGTTGCATGTGGGTTCTCCTTTCACTGAATCAAGGGCGCGTTGTCGGGCTCCTCGCCGCGCAGCAGGTGAGTCAAAATCGTATCGATGCGTTCCACGTGCGAAGCGCGGATCAGAGCGTCGAGGCGCGGATCGGCAGAGGGGCGATCTTCGAGCCGAGCCCGCAGCTCTTCGAACAGGATTTGCCAGATGGTGTTTCCCAGCATCTGGTCGCCGTATCGCCCGATGAACGTGCCGGTGAGGTACACGGTCGAGCCCTTGGTCAACTCGCCGACGGCCTGGATGAACAGCTCGTAGAACAGATCACCCCGTACGTTGCTCATCGGCTGCAGCGAGTCGGTGTCGCAGACGCCGCCGTCGATGCAGAGGTTCTGCGCTTGCAGGCAGTGGCCCATGTAATAGGTGTGAAGCGGAAAGAATCCGACCACCAGCATGTCGGCGACCAGGGATATCCAGGAGCGCACGACTTGCCACGGCTCGGCACGCTGCGAGAGCAATTGCTTGCGCAGCTCGAATGAAGCGCCCGCGCGCTCGTGAATGCCGGTGCCCGCGGGCAGCCGCAGACCGGCGATGGCGCCGCCCATCGCGATGGCTTCGCGAACTTGCTGTGAAGCGCGCAGCGGCAGCGAGGGGTAATAGTAGACGAGCGCGCCGATGCCCACGTTCACCATCGCCTGCGTCGAGCGCTGCGCCGCGAGGCACAAGCTGGGCATGACCGCGGCCAGCAGGCGTTCCATGGCCGCGCTGTCCCAGCGATAGATCAAAAGCGGCAGCGGCACGGGCGCGAGACGCCCGAAACGCTCGAAGTAGCCGCACTGAAAACGTAGCGTCGTCTCTGCTTCGTCCCCCGCCTCGTAGAGGCTCATCGCCATCGGGACCTTTTGCTCCGAGGTGGCAAATTCGTTCAGCATGGAGCTGAAGAACGGCGCGCGCGCTGATTCGAGGTGCAACACTTCTTCATTCAGATCGAGAGCGTGCGGCTCCGATCCCTTGATCGCGATCACGCCGCCTTCTTCGAGCTGCAGGTAGATGGCGCGGCGATGAATCGTTGGACGACAATACGGTTCGCTGATGAAGGATTTGCACGTTCGGGCGATCGGCGCGTGCGCGCGCAGTGCCTCGAGCACCGCGGCGCGTTCGGGTTCGGCCTCGAACGCGGCGAGCACGGGGTGCGCCGCGCCGAGTTGCGTCGCCAGGTCCCACGACACGTCCGCCGGGGCCGTGCGCACTTCGGGAACCTCCGGCAGCGTGTAGCCCGTTCGGTCCGAGTCAACGTGGCGCGCGGCGCCGCCAATTTCTTCCGACAAACTCTCGTTCAACATGATGCCCTCCAAAACTCTCGTCAGGGCCCTTCGACCCGGCGTTGAAATGTCCAAATCTCGTCGTACGTGTCGAAGCCGAGCCGCGTGTACAGGCGGGTGGCCGGCGCGTTCGTCGACACGACGTTCAAGGTGATGTTCGTGTTGCCGAGCGCGCGCAGCGTCCCGATCGCGCGCGTGACGAGTGCTGCGGCGATGCCGCGACCGCGCTGCTCCGGGCGCACGACGACACTGTTGAGCAAGCCCTCGGTTCCTTGATCGCGGTAGCCGTGACACAAGCCCACGACACGCCCTGCGACTTCAGCGAGGAGCAGCGTGAAATCTGGACGGTTCCGCTCGATCGCGAGATCTTCCGCCGAGAGCGGGAAGTAGTCCTCGCGCTGCGCGTAGCCCACGCCATGCAACTCCGCCCAGAGAGCGTCGTCCTGCGGGGTTGCTGCGCGGACCTGCACGCCGTCTGCTAGCGCGCGCTCGGCAGGCTCGTGCGAGAGCCGCATCAAGAGCTCGCGCCCGACCAAGCCAAAGCCCTTGCTCTCGAGAAAGCCGTTTCCGGAGCTCCAGGAGCGCTGACTGTTGCATTGACGGATTGCGCGCTCCGAGCCCTCCTGCGCCTCGACCTCCTCCAGCAGACGGGACGCGAGTCCGTGGCGACGGTGCTCGGGGTGCACGACGATGCGAAAGTGGCGAATCAGCCCGTCGCCTTCGTCGAACAGGGTCGAAGTGAGCAGGGCCGTCAGGCGCCCCTCGACGCGGACGACACGGAAGTCGCGCGCCCCGCGGTTGAAGGTGAGCTCCGTGAAGCTGCGGAACGCGGCCTCGGTGATGTTCGGGACTTCGGGCACCGAGTTCAGGAGCGCTGCGGCGTCCGCGGCGTCCGTGGTTCGATAAATTTCAACGGCGTACAAGTGTCCTCCGTTCAGCGGTCGATGAGATGCGCGCTCACCATGCCGGCGCGCTGCACGAGCGTCGTTGCTTCGTTCGCAGAGAGCAATGAGCTCGTATGAATGGGAAAGTACAGACGGCCGGTGCGCAACCGCAAGCAAGCGCTGCGCCCAAGGGCCTGAAGGTCGGTGAGCAGCCGCTCGCGTTCTGCTGTGCCGGCGCTCGCGCTCAAGTCGCTCAGGGAACGCACGTCGTCGAGCTCGGCCAGGAGCGCTGCTGTGCGGAGTGAGACCGGGTGCGAGTGCGTTTTGCCGCGCGGGCTTCGGGTCACGAGGGTTGCCGGGTCTGTCGTGTCGAGGCCGTGCTGCAGCGCGAGGCTCCAGCCCTCGTTGATCGAAAACACGAGCTTCGCGGGATCGGGAGCCGGAACGTAAAATCGATCGAGGTAGAGCCCGTCCATGTCCGTGAACAAAAAGCAGTGCAGCGCGTCCCAGGGGCTCTCGACGATCGGCATACCGCGCAGATTGAAGGAGGTGTTGAGCACGAGCGGCACACCGGTCAAACGCTCGAAGGCGCTGACGAGACCATGCAGCGCCGGATTGGCGGCCGCACTCAACGTTTGCACGCGCGCCGTGCCGTCCACGTGCGTGATGGCGGGCACGCGTTCGCGCCACGCAGGCCGCACGCGCACGACGCGCAGCATGTACGGAGATGCGCCCTCGAGCTCGAACACTTCGCCGGCGGCGCGCTCGAGCACGCTCGGCGCGAACGGCCGAAACGCTTCCCGGAATTTGACGCGCTGGTTCAGCGTGTCTTTCATGCTCGCGTCGCGCGCATCCGCCAGAATGCTGCGATGGCCGAGCGAACGCGGCCCATATTCGCTGCCGGCTTGGAACCAACCGACGATCTTGCCCGACGCGATTGCGGCTGCGGCGTGCTCGCCGGCTCGTGCGACGCTGTCGCAGCGCAGGTAGTCGAGCCCCGAGGCTTCGAGTAGTGCTTCGATGCCTTCGGGGTCCCAGGTGCGTCCGCCGTAGGCGTGGACGATCGGTACGATGGACGAGCCGTCGAACGCTTCCGGATTGCGTAAGGAGCGCGGAAATGAGCTTCCCTGCGCGCGCGCGCGCAACGCCAGATGCCCGTAGTACGCCAAACCCAAGGCCTGACCGGCGTCGTGTGCGGCCGGAACGATGAACACGTCGTCGAAGCCGGCCTCGGCACGAATTCGCTCGTTCGCCACCGAATTGAGCGCCACGCCACCCGCTAAGCACAATGCGGGCGCGCCGCTGCGCTCGCGCAGAGCACGGGCCAGCGCGACCAGCGCGGTCTCGAGCTCGATCTGCGCCTTGTAGGCGAGATCGGCGGCAGCTCCTGTGAACTCGTCGCCGTCCATCGAGAACGGGCGGCTGCCGGGTAAGCAGAGCGCCGCGGGGAGCCAGCCGCTGCCGCGCAGCCAGCGCTCGAAGCCCGAGAAGTCCAGCGTGAGCTCGCGCACCTGGATCCAGGGCTCGAGCAAGCCGACGGCGGGACGACCATAGGGGGCGAGGCCCATGGTCTTGCCGGCGTCGCAGGTCTCGACGCTAGACCCGCCGAAGCCGAGCACGTTCGACACGGCGTGATACATCCAGCCGAGGCCGTGCCGCACCTCGCGCGCCGCCGCGTAGCGGTTCTTGAACACGAGCTCGTGGTGCCC
>DATHEN010000256.1:0-7018 GCA_035318565.1 Polyangiaceae bacterium | reverse complement strand
TCGGCACCATCGGAGCGCAGCGTCAACCATAGCGTGATACCGCCCGCGGCCAGGGCCCCGACGGCGAGAGCGTCCGTGACGATCGCCAGCGTGCGAACACGCTTCGCTTCGGAGTCGAGCTCGTCCTTGTCGTCCACCCGCGCGTCACGCTTGTCCGCCAGCGATTGATTGCTCGAGAGCGCCATCACACCGGTTACGGCGGCGCCGGCTGCCAATGCTCCAGTCACCGCCCAGCCGATCCAGACCCCCGATTTCCCACTGTCTCCTGGGTCTGCTGCGGGCACGGCTCCGCGCCGCGCGGACGAGGCCGGCGCCGCGCCACGTGCCGGCGCGCTGCCCGCGGGGGTTTCTGCGGCTGCGGGCTTCTGGGAAAGCGCATCGAAGCTAAACACCGCGCGTTCCTGCACTCCGCCCGCGAGGCTGACTACGCGGCTCTGCGGCAGATAGTCCGGATGACGCACGAGGACCCGCCGTGTGCCGGAGTTGACGACCAACGGCGCGGCGAGCGGCGTGGTCCCCACCGAAGCGTCATCCACGAAGACTTCGGCTCCTGCGACGTCGCTTTCCACCGTCAAGCGCGCGACGCGCTGTTCCAGGCGCTTCAGCTCGCGCTGCACCTGCTCGCGCCGCGCAGCGGGCAGTTTGTCCCCGCCCTGTGCGAGATATTGCCGGTACGCTTCCAGTGCCGCCGCGTAGTCGTTCATTGCGACCCGGACCTGGCCGATGTTGTAAAAGAGTTTGTACGAAGGCCGGAGCTCGGAAGCGCGCCGGAGCTCCACCAATGCGGCGTCGTAGTTGCCTTCTTCGTAAAGCTTCACGGCGCGCTCGAAGCGCTCGCGCGCTTCCGCTTCCGGGTCCGCGGCGAGTGCGTGCGTGCCGTACACGAATGGAGCGGCCGCCAAAAAGCAGCACAGCACCTGGTCCCTCAGCGTTCTCATGGGCGGCAGTATGCCAAAGATCGCTGTTGCTCTAGTCTCGAGTTCGGCGCTTTCTCTTCGAGAACTCTTCGAGAAAGCGTGCCGAGCAGAGACTGCAGGACTTTTTGCATGTAGCAGGCGCCTGCATCCGAAGCAGAATATCCGATGTGCCTCGCGTCGAAGGCGACCGAACAGGCAGCAGGCGCCGGTCTCGCCGGTTTTTCTCGTGGCCTATGGCTTCTCGTGACGATCGTGATCTGCTCGTGCCAAGACTGCTCAACTCGAGTCTAGCGCTGCTTTACTCGGGGTCCCAGGGATCGCTCGTGTCGAGAGCGGGCGCGCCCGGCTTGCTGCTGCGCTTCGGTTCCGGAAATTCACTGTATGTGTCGTCGGATCCGGGGCGCTGCTCGCCGCGACGGGTCGGCGGCCTCGCAGGGACTCTGCCCGGACCAATACGTGGGGCGGATTTTTTCTCGCTCTTTGCGGCGGCTGGTGTTTCCACTTCCGAAAGGCGCACTTCCAGGTCCACGTCTCGATCGAGCCGAAGCTCGAGTGTCCGCGTATCGAAGCCGGGAGCGCGCACCTCTAGTATCTGCGCGTTCAGATCACGCGCCAGTGCGCCGCTGTACGGATTACCCGGTAGCGGGCGGCCGCCCAGCACGAGCACGGCCGAGCTCGGAACCGCGCGCAGGTTGACTCGCACCGACGGCTGCGGTGCTGCCGGTTCGGACGCGAGCACGTCGACCGTGGCAGGCGCTCCGGAGCCATTGCGCGCACGCAGCACGCCCCACCCCACGAGGCCCAGTAGCAATGCGGCAGAAGCGACGGCAAGCCAACGCTTCGGCGCTGAGCTGCGTAGTGAGGGAGGGGGAGTCACGTTCACCGGGGGTGAAGTGCTCGTATAGCGCACGGGCTTGGTGGTGGGCGCAGCCGTGGGCTCCGTGGGTGACTCCCCGATTCGATCGCGCTCCACGACGGAAGAAGTCGCCGTCGCGAGGGCGCGCAGGTTCGGCAGAAGGTGGATGGGTTGACTGCCCGACTCGGAGTGCGCGGCTTCCGTCATGGCCTGGCGGATGACGTCGTTGATGGAACGACGTTCGTCGGCGAAGAGACCTGAAACTCGCTCGCCGATCGCCTTGGCGGTGACCCGGCGGTAACCTTCGAGGAACGTCGAGACATCGTGGCAGAAGGCGCTGGCCGAATCGTAGCGGGCTTCGGGCTTGTGCGCGATGGCGCGCTCCACGATGCGCTCGAGCTCATCGGGTACGTCCGGCGCGGCGTCCCGCAGCCGGGGAATGTCGCCCTGCACGAGGTTCTGCAGCGTTTCGTAGACTGAGTCGTTGGCGTGCATGCGCCGGCGCGCCACGGCCTCCCAGAGCATCACGCCCGCGCTGAACAGATCCGCGCGGTGATCGACACGGCGGCCCAGCACCTGTTCGGGCGCCATGTACGGCACTTTGCCTTTGACGACTCCGGCGCGCGTCTGACACGACTCGAGCGTCTTGGCGATGCCGAAGTCCACCAGTTTGATCTGCCCGGTGTACGTGACGAACACGTTCTGCGGAGAGACGTCGCGGTGCACGATGTTCAAGGGCGTGCCGTCGTAGTCCGTCAAGGTGTGCGCGTACTCGAGGGCCTCGAGCACCTGCGTGAGCACGAACAGCTGCTCCTCGAGTGGCAGGTCACCCTCCTGCGACCAGCCTCGCTCCTGGATGCGATTCAGAGGTTGCCCGTCCAGGTACTCCATGGCGATGAAGTCGTGCCCGGCTTCGGAACCAAAGCCATGCGACTGCACGATGTTCGGGTGGTTCAGGCGTGCGGCCAGCCGGGCCTCGTCCTGGAACATCTGAATGAAGTCGGTTCGGTCGGCGTCCGGCAGATCGGGCCGCAGGACTTTCAGCACCTGGAGCTTGTTGAAGCCGCCCGGGCCGGCCGCCACGGCCAGGTAGACCTCGGCCATGCCGCCGCCTCCCAGGCGAGCCAGCAGGCGGAACTTGGACAGGGTGCGGTAGGCCAGAGCCATAGATGCTCGAAAACGCTGCGTTTCCGTCGGGCCCTCAGCCAAACCCACATCCCGCGGTCACGCCGCGGGCGAGTTTATCACGCGGAGGCGCCCGTCGCGCTCTGCAATAGCCCGGCGCGGGCCAGGAGCGCGTCCAGGCTCGGCTCCCTGCCCATGAACGAGCGGTAGAGGGTCATGGGTTCGTCACTGTTGCCCCGGGCCAGGATCTTGTCGCGGAAATCGCGGCCGACTTGGCGGTTGAAGACGCCCGCTTCCCGAAAACGGCTGAAGGCGTCGGCGTCCAGGACCTCGGCCCACTTGTAGGAATAGTAACCGGCGCCGTAGCCCACGCTGCTCGAGAACAGGTGAGTGAAGGCCACGATCATGGCGTAGTCGCTGGGGAAGGGCGCAGGCGCATAGGGCTCCATCCAGCGGCGCGCGTAGTCGAGGATCGAGCCGTCGCGCGGGGGCTCGAAATCGATGTGCAGGGCCAAGTCCACCGCGGCAAAGCCGAGCTGGCGCATCATGGCGGATGCTTCGCGGTAGCTGCGCGCCTTCAGCATCTTCGAGAAGAGCGCGTCCGGAATCGGCTCACCCGTTTCGTAATGATGCGCGAACGAATCCAGCGCTTCGCGCTCCCAGCACCAGTTCTCCATGATCTGCGAGGGCAGCTCCACGAAGTCCCAGGCCACGTTGATGCCCGCCAGGCTCTTCACTTCCACCCGGCTCAGGCAATGGTGCAAGAGGTGGCCGAACTCGTGAAAGAGCGTGGTCACGTCCTGGTGCGTGAGCAAAGCCGGTCGATCGCCGATGGGCGGCGTCACGTTCGCGCAAATCAGCGCAAGGTGAGGCTCGTGGCCGCGCTCCGAGCTCACGCCGGTGACGATGGCGTTCATCCACGCGCCGCCGCGCTTCTCTTCGCGCGGATAGAAATCCGTGTAGAACGCGGCGAGCAGTGTGCCGTCTTCGTCGAGCAGCTCGTAGCAGCGCACGTCCGGGTGCCACACGGGCATCGACGGCGCCGGGCGAATACTCACGCCGTACAGCCGGCGCGCCACTTCGAACAGTCCTTCCACGCAGCGCTCGAGCGGGAAATAAGGACGCAGCGCTTCTGCGTCGAAATCGTAGAGCGCCTGGCGCTGCTTTTCCGCGTAGTAACCGACGTCCCACGCTGCGAGCTCCGGCGCGGTTTCGCCCTCGAGCGAGCGCCTGAATCGGCTGAGCTCGGATTTTTCACGCTGGAACGCGGCGCTCGTGCGGTCGGTCAGATCGCGCACGAAGGAGCGGGCTTTGTCGCCCGTCTCTGCCATGCGATCTTCCAGAACGAAATCGGCGAAGTTGCCGTAGCCGAGCAGTGCCGCCTGCTCCTTGCGCAGACGCAAGATGCTCTCCAAGAGCGGCGTGTTGTCCGTGTCGTCCCGGGTCGCGCGTGTGTTGTACGCACGGTAGACTTGCTCGCGGACGTTTGCGTCGTCCAGGTAGGTGAGCAGCGGGATCAAGCTGGGCGCCTGGAGCGTGAAGCGGAAGCCGGGCTTGCCCTTCGACTCGGCGCTCTGCCGGGCCGCAGCGACGGCCGAGGGCGGGAGGCCCGCCAGCTGTTTCTCGTCTTCGATCACGAGCTCCCAGGCGGCCGTGGCGTCGAGCACGTTTTGGCCGAAGCGGGAGGTCACCTCCGCGAGCTCCTGGCTGATGCGCTCGAGGCGCTGCTTGCCCGTGTCGTCGAGCTCGGCGCCGTGCCGGCGGAATTCGTCGAGGGTGCGAGTCAAGAAACGCTTTCTTGCGCTCGGTAGACTCTGCGCTTCCGGCGTGCTGGCGTACTCCTTCAGTGCGTTCCAGAGGCCCGTGCGCAGCGGAATGCTGGCGTAGAAGCCGTGCACTCCGGGCTTCACCGCGTTGTACGCGGCGCGCAGCTCCGGCGTGCTGGCCACCCCCTCCAAGTGACTGACGATCGTCATCGCGACATCCAGCTGTGAAGTCGACGCTTCGAGCGTGGCCAGCGTGTTTTCGTAGGTGCGCGGCGCGCGGTCTCCTTCGATGGCATCCAGAGCCGCGCGCGCCTGATCGAGCAGCGTGGCCATGGCGGGCTCCACGTGGTCGGCGCGAATGCGGTCGAACGGCACGACGAAGTCGGCGGACAGCAGCGGATTGTCTGAGGCAGCAGGGCTCATCGCACAAGAGCTAAGACAAACTCACCCGCTCCGCAAACCGATCCGCTGTTTCCTCAGCGAAAAGGCGCGCCAATCACGTACCAGAGCAGCGCCGGAACCTCGCGCATGGCGCCGCTCGCCAGAGCCGGTGTCTTGCCGATTGGCAAGCCGACCAGCTGCACCTCCGCGAAGTGATCCTCGTAGATGAGCTCGCAGCGCAGCACGTGGTAAGCATCCGTCACCACCAGCACCCGCGCGTTGCCCACGAGCTCGCGCGCGAAGCGCGCATTTTCCTCGGTGCTGTGCGAGCGATCTTCGACGACGAGGGCGCTTTCGGGCACGCCGTGCTGGCGCGCGATTTCTGCAGCCACCCGGCCCTCGGCAGGTCCGTGCGCGCCGACGCCTCCGGTCAGGACCAGCCGTGGCGCATAACCCTTTCGCCACAACTCCACGCCGGCCAGCGTGCGGCGTGTCAGTGCCCTGCTGGGACGACCCCCGCGCCAGACCGTCGCGCCGGCAACCACGATCGCGTCCCACTTTCCCGCGGGCTTTTGCGTGCGCCCGTACAGATCGATGGCGCACGCGGCCAGCACCCAGAACCCGAACAGGAGCAGCACAACCAGCGCGGCGCGCGCGAGCCGCTTCAGGGCCGGACTTCTGCCGTGCAACGCAGACAATGGGTGCTCGTCGCTCGAAAATCTCGCTGTGGAGTCTTGGGAAGAAAGAGAGGGGCTCGACAATTGCTAATGCGTGGCAATTTTGTGCCGCCGAGGGCTTCGTCAATATCGGCGCGGCCATGAATCGACTAACGCAACGAAAGCCATGAATCGAGACCACTATTTTCGTTTTCGCCGAGCGCGGGCGTTTCCGGCCCTGCGCGGCATCTGGACCCTGCTGCTGGCGCTGGCGCTGGCGCTGCCGGTGGCGGGCTGCGGCTACAATGAAGTCGTCGATCGCGACGAGTCGGTGAAAGCCGCCTGGGGCGAGGTGCAAAACCAGTACACCCGCAGGGCGGATCTGGTGCCAAACCTCGTCAAGACCGTGAAAGCGTCGGCTCAATTCGAGCAGGACACGCTGCAAAAGGTCGTCGAAGCCCGTTCCAAAGTGGCCAGTATGCAAGTCGACGCCTCCACCATCGACGACCCGGCCAAGCTCAAGCAGTTCGAGGCGGCGCAGGCCCAGCTCAGCGGAGCCCTCTCGCGCCTGATGGTGGTCGTCGAGAAGTATCCGGACATCAAGTCCACGGATGCGTTCCGCGATTTGCAGTCGCAGCTCGAAGGCACGGAGAACCGCATCGCCGTGGCGCGCAAGCGTTACATCGAGGACGTGGCCGAGTACAACAAGACCGTGCAGCGCTTTCCGACGAGCATCGGCGCGAGCATGCGCGGCAAGAAGGTGCGTCCCACGTTCGAGGGCACGCCTGGTGTAGAAAAGCCCCCCGAAGTGAATTTCTAGGCCTGCCGGCAGCAGCAGCCAGGCGTAAATGGGCATCTCGGGAGCTCTCCGTAGTTCACCGCGCTTCGCGTTCTTGCTGAGCGCGGCGCTTTCCGTGGTGGCCTTGCTGTGGGCCGCTCCGCTTTGGGCGCTCGAAGTGCCCGCGCTCACCGGTCGCGTCGTCGATCGAGCAGAGGTGCTGGAACCTGAAGCCGAGCAGCGCATCAGCGCGCTACTCGAGGCGCACGAAAAGGCGAGCGGCCAACAGTTCGCCGTGCTCACGGTGCCGTCGCTCGAAGGCGACGCGCTGGAAGACTTTTCGATTCGCGTGGTCGAGTCCTGGAAGCTCGGCAAAAAGGCTAAAGACGACGGCCTCTTGTTACTCGTCGTGGCCAAGGACCGGAAGGTGCGCATCGACGTCGGCTACGGCCTGGAAGGGGACATCACCGACGCCGTATCGGCGCGCGTGATCCGTGAAGTGATCACTCCCGCTTTTCGTCGTAGTGACTACGCCGGGG
>DATHEN010000255.1:0-8648 GCA_035318565.1 Polyangiaceae bacterium | reverse complement strand
CACAGGCGCAGGAGCTGGGGGTGCTCGCGCAGCGCTACGCCGAGCAGCGTGGCGTCATCGCCCTCTAGCCCGAGCCGGCGCAAGCTGTTCACGTCTGGACGAAGCTGAGGCGGGAGCACGGCCTGGCCCACGCCGAGCTCCGAGACGAAGCGCATTTTTTCGAGCCCTTGCAGCGCTGCTGCGCGCGGATTGCCGATCTGCCCGGCGTGGGCTTGGCTCGCCAGATTGCCGCGACTCAGGCCCGCGTAACTGTGCGTGGGGCCGACGAGGCCATCGAAATTGTACTCCACTAGTACCTCGATTCTACTGAATCGAGGTACGTCGGAACAGTCGGTGCACGAGTCAGAGTGCTGGCGAAGAGGGTAATTTCGCTGCCCTCGCTCAGTCCGGGGGCAGCGAAATTACCCGTCAGCTCGATGGACTCGGGCACTGGGGTCATCGGCCTCGTTACGGGGCGGTCTCCAGCGCGCCACGCGCGGCAGTTCGTCGTGAGAAGTGCCGGCCCTTCTGGCACGGGAACGGGGAATGCGCTTTCATACGGCGCGTATGTTTGCCGCTACGGAGCGCTTGTACCATCAGGATTCTCTATTGCTGGAGTTCGAGGCAACCGTGCTCGGCCACGGGAACTTCGCCGGCCGTCACAGCGTAGTCCTCGATCGTACGGCGTTCTATCCCGAGGCGGGGGGCCAGATGGCCGATCGCGGGGTTCTGGCCGCACTGCCGATCGAGGACGTCCAGGTAGACGAGAGCGGGGTGGTGCATCACCTCGTGCCGGGCGAGCTGCCGGGCGAGGGCACGCGCGTCCGAGGCAGTATCGATGCGCGGCGGCGGCGGCTGTTCATGGCGCTACACACTGGCCAGCACATCCTGTCCCGGGCTGCGCTCGAGCTTTCGGGAGCGGATACGCTTTCGTGTCGCCTGGGCGAGACGGATTGTACGATCGACGTGAAGGTCGAGCAGATTCCCGAGTCGCGCTGGCAGGAGATCGAAGGCCTGGCCAACAGCGTGATCGACGACGACCTGCGAGTGGAGGCGTTCTTTCCGGACGAAGCTCGACTCGAAGGGCTCGCGCTCCGGCGCATGCCCAAAGTCGACCGCAACGTACGCGTCGTCAAGATCGGTGACTTCGACGTGGCGCCGTGCGGTGGCACTCATTGCACGCACTCGAGCCAGGTGGGCCTGATCCGCATCCACTCCGTCGAGCGCTACAAGGGCGGGCTACGCGTGCACTTCGCGGCCGGTCAGCGCGCGCGCGGCGAGCTCGCGCAGCATGATGGACTCTTGCGCTCGCTGGCGCGTGATCTCGGTTGCAAGCCGCTGGAGGTGAGCGCTGCCGTCGGCAAGCTGCGGCGCGAGCTCGGCGACGTTCGCGGCGAGCTCAGCGCGCTGGCGGCCGAGCGCGCCGAGCGTGTGGCAGATGATGCCGTGGCGCGAGCTCGCGAACGTTCGGATCCACACGTCCTGCTGGAGCTCGATAAGGCGAGCCCGGAGACGCTGCGTGCCGTGGCCACGGCGATCACCCGCCAGGGCCTCACGGCTCTGCTCGCCGCACCCGGCACCGATGGCTGCGCGGTGGTGGTCTCCCGGCCGCAGGGGTCCGGCTTCGATTGTGGGGCGTTTCTCAGGCGCATCACCGAGCAAGCTGGCGGGCGCGGCGGCGGGCGCGCCGAGCGCGCGGAAGGCCGCTTGCCGCCCGGAACGCCCTGGCTCGAGCTGGCGCGAGCCTCTTTAGCGGAGCACTGAGTGCCCCGAGCAGTGTGATCCCGAACTTGAACCGTTCCCTGACTCCTACCGCGAATCCGCGCCGCGCGCTCGATCGCGAGATTTGGGCCATGGCTTGGCCGGTGGTCGCGGTGTTTCTGATGACCAACGCCGTCGAGCTCGTGGATATCGCCATCGTTGGCCGGCTCGGGCAGAAGTCCGTGGCCGCCGTCGGCTACGCGGCGCAGTGCGCTCAGCTCCTGCGCACGCTGCTCGTCTCGGTGGGCGCCGGCTGTCTCGCGCTCGTGGCACGAGCGGTGGGCGCGCGCGAGACGGAGCGCGCGCGCGGGATTCTCGGAGCATCGGTCGTGGTTTCGTTGGCGCTTGCGGTGTTCGGTGTGACCGCGGGTGTGGTCATGCCGGAAGCGCTGCTTGCATCGCTGCACGCCGAGCCCGACGTGATCCGCCTGTCCGTGCCTTACTTCAGGATTTCGTTGATCGCGACGCTACTGTTTGCCGTGTCCACGGTGCTCGAAAATGCGCAGCGCGCGCACCGCAACATGCGCACCCCGCTGATCATCGCGCTGATTGCGTCGAGCGTTAAGATCGTACTGAGCTTCGTTTTGATCTTCGGGCTGCTCGGCGCGCCCGTGCTCGGCCTGAGCGGCGCCGCGTGCGCCACCTTGATCGCCGAGGCGCTCGGGCTCGCGCTGTTCTGGAGGGCGGCGCAGGTCGGGGAACGCGAGGGTCACGCGCTGCTTCCCACGTGGGTCGCGTTTCGAGAGCTGCTCGAGAACGCGCGCAGCGTGCTGCGCGTTTCACTGCCGGCGGTCGGCGAGCGTCTGGTCATGAACCTGGCTTTGCTCGTGTATTTTGCGATTTTGGCGGTCTATGGCACGAGCACGATCGCCGCTTACGCGATCGGCGTACGGCTGCTCGCGTTTTCGTGGTTGCCCGGCATCGGCTTCGGCGCCGCGGCCGCGACCTTGGTAGGTCAAGCGCTCGGTGCGCGGGATGCAGCGGGTGCGCGCCGGGCCGGTTGGCGGTGCATGCAGCTGGCGCTGGCCGTGATGGGTGTGCTCGGCTTTTTCTGCGCTTTCGGACGCGAACCGCTGGCCCGAATCTTCACGGGGGACGAGCAAGTGATCGGGCAACTCTTGCCGTTTCTGTTGATGCTCGCTCTGGCACAACCGTTCATGGGTGTGCACTTCACGCTGTCCGGCGCTTTGCGCGGCGCGGGCGACACCACGACCCCGCTCTTGGGCGCCAGCGTGGGCAACTGGATCCTGCGCATCCCACTGGCCTGGCTCATGGCGTCCGTACTTCACGGGCCGGTGCTCTGGGCCTGGGCCGCGCTCGTGTTCGATCACGTGCTGCGCTCGATCTGGTACGTGTCGAGCTTCCGCGGCACGCGCTGGGAACGCGCCCTCCGCCCACACGGCTGAGCCGGCTCGAGTCAGAGCGAAGTGGCGCTCTCTGCTGCTTGAATCGCGCGATCGAGCGCGCTCGGACTGAAGCCGACCATCAAGCGCCCCATCACGTCGATGATGGGGATCGACGAGCTTGGCGGCATGCCGGCCTTTTGCAGCTTGCCGCGCATCTCGCTGGCGGCCACCTGATTCTGCTCGATGTCCTTTTCGATCACGGTCACTCCGCGCTGCCTCAGGTAGCTGGCCGCATCATGACAGGGCTTGCACCACGAAGCGCCGTAGATGACCGCCACCACGCGCTCGCTGCTCGCCTGGCCTGGCCCGCCCGGATCCGCGTGGCCCGGCGCAGCAGAACCGGAGGGCGGAAGCGCGCTCGGTGCCAGCGCTTCCAGGCGTGCTTTGCGGCGACTCGCGCCGACCTCGTCCCATTCGGAGCGCGCCATGGTGCGCACGGGGTAGACGCCCTTTGCGTTCGGTTTCGTCAAGTCGGCGACGTAGACGACCTTGCCGGTGCCCTCTTCGCGGCTGGTGACCACGACGCGCACCTTGGCGCGCCCCTCCTTCGGCACTTCATTCGGCTTCTGTACGACGTGAAAATCGCCCTTTTCGTCCACCCAGGTCAAAAGCAGGTGGGTCGTGTCATCGCGCAGCTCGAGCGGAGGCAGCGAGTGGGATTGAGGAGCGGCGCTCACGGGCTCGCCGTCGTCGCCGCTCGGCTTGCTCTTGCAGGCGGATGCTGCGAGCGCTGCGAGTGCGGCAACGACACACGCCAGGTAGCGCACGCGGAGGCGGAGGAGACAATGGGTTGCGGGTGGTCTCGAGCCGTGTTCCGGCATTGCGTCGAAGTCTAGTACAGCGCCGGGCGCGTTCATTCCCGGAGTGCAAGTCGCGCAAAAAACGCCGCCAATCGGCGCGACGAGATTGGGCCGGCGCAATCAGCCGGCGTCGGCGGCCGGAGGCACCGAATCCCGCGCGCCGATGCTGCGCAGCCGGACGGCGACCATCCGTGCGGACTCCACGATGCCGATGAACACGTAGAAGCCGAGCAGCCAGACCAGCACGAACTGCGGCTTGAAGCGCTGCCAGACGAAGATGCTCGAACCGATCGTGAACAGGACGAGCATGACCGTGCCCGTGGTCATGCGCAGGTCTTTGAAGGAACGGAACGGGACGTTCGAGACCATGAGCAGGCTGAGGAGAATGGTCACCCCGAACAGGATCAGCGTGTAGCGCTCCTCGCCGATCGCGCCATTGACGGCGTGGTTGGCGACGACCAGCGAGATCAGGATGCCCGAGGCCGGGGGTGTGGGCAGCCCGACGATGTACTTGCTCGGTTTCACCGGGGCGCCGGTGCCGCCCGTGGTCAGGACATTGAAGCGCGCCAGGCGAATCGCGGCGCAGGCCACGAACATGAAAGCCGTCAGGAGGCCCGCGGTGAAGTGCCGGTACAGGACCCACTTGTAGACGAGCAGGGCCGGCGCCACGCCGAAGGACACGATGTCGGCGAGGGAATCGATCTGCAGGCCGAAGGCGCTTTGGGTCTTCGTCATGCGCGCTACGCGGCCGTCGAGCAAGTCGAACAACATTGCGAAGATCAGCAGCACGGCCGCGCGGTAAAAGTCGTCCTCCGCGGCGTTGTCCTTGGCGACCAGGCGGATTGCGTTGAAGCCGCAGAACACGCTGCCCAGCGTGATCAGGTTGGGCAGCACGAAGAGGGTCTTCCGCAAGTCCACCCGTTGCCGGAGGCGACCCTTGCTGCGGTGGAAGCGGTTTAACCCCACGACAGCGCAGCGTAACCCGCGCGTACGGAGCTAGTCCAGTAGCTCCGCCCGGAAAAGGCGCGGCACGCCCGGGCGCGCGCGCACCAAGTTTGGCCCCGCAATGGCCCTGAACTTACGATACCGCACCGCGATGCAGCGCTCTTCTGATTGGGGTAACGCCTGTGGCTCGGCTTTGGGCGTGGTCCTTGCCGCTCTCGTGTGCCTTCCGGCGTGCGCCTCGGAGCGCGGCGCCAACGAAAAGCGCCTGCAGGAGCTCAGACATGAGCTCACGCAGGTTCAAAATGTCGCCGACCGGCTGGAGGACCGAGTGAGCGCCTTGGAGCTCAGCACGCTTTCGACGGCAACGGCCGCGGCCCAGACGCCGTCTCCGAGCGCACCGGTCTATCGGCCCCGACTGAAAGTGGTTCACGTCACGCCAGAGAGCCCGGAGCCGGCTGCGCCGCAGCCAGAAAACACCAACTCCGAGCGGAGCACCAGCGATGGACGCTAGAAAATTACGGCTCGGCTGGTCGAGCGTGCTCGTGTTCGAGCTCGCGGCAACAGCGGGTTGGGCCCAGTCCGGACCGCAACAGGGTGAACCTCCTCCGGGTTCGATCACCGTACCCACGGAGGCCGGTGACGTCGTGGTCACGCCGGGCGGCACGACGACCGGGCCGCCCGTCTACATTCCGCCGCCGGGCTATCCGGCTCCGGGAGTCGATATCAATCCCGGCTTGCCGTCGAGCTCGCGTCCAACCACGGACACCTCGCGCGCTGCCGATGGCTTCGATTTGAACCAGAGCAGCCGAGGCCCGAGCGTGGTGCGCGGGGAAAAGAACGCGGAAGGCATCGTGCTGTCGGAACGAACCAGGTCGCTGAGCGTTCCCGGCATCCACACCGTGAAGCCTGGAGACACACTCTGGGATCTGTGCAGCCGCTACTACAATAACCCGTACAACTGGCCGCGCGTCTGGAGCTACAACCCGCAGGTCGAAAACCCCCATTGGATCTACCCTGGGGATCAGCTGCGCATGCGCCAGGGCGCGAGCCCGAACGACGCGCTGACCGACGATGGCGCGGGCGGTCTCGCCAATCGGCGCCCGGTGCCACGTGACACGGTGTTTTTGCGCACGCAGGGTTTCGTTGGAGACGTCAAACGCGACGTTTGGGGTGAGCTCGTCGGTGCTCGCGAAGACCAGATGCTGCTCAGTGACGGCAACAACGTGTATCTGGCGTTCCGAGAAGGCGTCGAGCCGCGGCCGGGCCAGGAATTGACGATCTTTCACACCGTGCGCCAGCCGCCGCCCGTAAAGGGAGCACGCAAGCCACCGGGCGAAGTGGTCGCGGTGAAAGGCACCGTGCGTATCGAGCAGTGGGAGCCGAGCCGCCGCATTGCGCGCGGGCGAATCATCGAATCGGTGGATGTCATCGAGCGCGGCGCGAAGATCGGTCCGGTCGCGCGCCGGCTGGAGGTGGTACCGGTGCGGCCGAACGGCACCGAGCTGTCCGTGCGCGTCCTGAACAGCTTGTACCCGCACGTGTATCTCGCGCAAAACCAGCTCGTGTTCCTCGATCGCGGCAGTGAAGACGGGCTCGCGCCCGGAAATCGCCTGCTCGTCGTCAAGCGCGGCGACCCGTGGCGTCAAAGCCTCAAGACCACGAACGACATCGCGCGCGAGCGCCCGCTCATGCACAGCACCGAGCACGTCGAGATCGAGGTCACGCCGCTGCGCGGCGAGCAGAAAAACTTTCCCGACGAGATCATTGGCGAGCTGCGTGTGCTGCGCACCGAGCGCTTCAGTGCCATCGCGCTCGTGACGTCATCCAGCCGTGAAATTGCCCCGGGCGACCGCGCGGTGGCCAAGAAAGGCTACTGACTCGGCACTCGCCCGGCGCCGGTCGTGGGCAGAAAAGCCGGCGCACTGGTCGTTTTTGCAGTGGTGGCGGGCGCGGCGCGGTCCAAGGCGTCGGCGGCGTGATATCGTTGACCGGCATGGGGAGAAGCAGAGTGTTTTTCCCGCAGCTGGCGCTGGACCACTGGCTTTCCGAAGGCCGAGTGGACGTGTTCAGTGATCAGCTCGAGCTCAAAGCGCAGGGACAGAAGTACCGGATCGTGGAAGCGATTCGCGTGCTGCGCCTGGTCAGCGAGGGCACGGACGTCCATGAGATCAGCGGGCGCGTCAAAAGCGTCGCTTACCTGCGTGAGCTCGGGGCAGAGCTGCTGGGTGGCTCGATGATCATCGGCGATCTGGCCTACGAAGTCGTGCCGGGTTTCTGGGGTACGCCCATGGGCAGCTTCGCCAACCGGCGTGCGGCCGCGCGCAGTCCGGGCGCAACATTGCGGCCTCCCGAGCCGAGCGCCGGCAGGAGCGACAGGAGCGACCAGGAGCTGCTCGCCGAATTCCTGATTCAGAGCCTCCAATGAGGCGCGCCCGCCGTACAGCGATGGTGCTACGCCTCCAGGGTTCCAAAACTCGACGCTAGTGCCGTTCATCCGCCATGCAAGATCTTGCGACCATTGCCTTTTACCTCGGGGTCATCGCCTACTCGGTCGCCGCCACGCTGTTCTTTTTGGATCTGGCACGGCGTGAGGGCTTCGTGCTCGGGCAGCAGTGGGCGCCGCGCGCGCTCGGAATTGGCGCGGCTCTGCACGCAACGCACGTCGTCACGGCGAGCCTGCTGTCGCACGTGTGCCCGGTCGAGTCGCTCCACTTCGCGCTCAGCCTGAGCGCGCTGATCGTGGCGGGGGTGTATCTGGCTCTGCGCAAGCGCCTGCGACTGCACGCCGTCGGCGCGTTCGTGGCGCCCATCGCGCTCACGTTTCTGGTGGGCGCGCAGTTCGTTTCGCTCAGCGATGGGCCGAACGCGAGCGTGCCCCGCACGCTGTTGGCCGTGCACGTCACCGCGAATCTCGTGGGCGTGGGCCTGTTCTTGCTCGCTGCCGGCGTCGGCGCTTTCTATTTGCTGCAGGAACGGCAGCTCAAGGAGAAGCGCGTGGGCTGGCTCACCGCCAAGCTCCCACCGCTGGACGCCCTGGATCGCACGGAGCATCGCCTGCTGCTTGCGGGCTTTCCGCTCCTGACACTCGGTATCGTGACAGGAGCGGTGTTCGCCGGTGGGCTTCAGGCCGGCGCCATGATGCTGCGCGCGCTGGTCGCGTACGCCACGTGGCTCGTGGCGGCGGCGGTGTTGCTGCTGCGGGTGACGGCCGGTTGGCGCGGGCGCCGCGCGGCTTACGGCACGATCGCCGGGGCAGTCGGGGTGGTGGTGGTCATTCTGCTGTATGCGGTCCAGCCTCCGCCGGGAGAAGGCCTTTGATCGTCGTCGTGGGTCTGTCGCATCGCACGGCTCCCATTGCAGTACGTGAGACGCTGGCCATGTCCGAAAGCGACGTGCCGGCGTTGCTCGCTCAGCTGATCGCACGGCCCACGATTGCAGAAGCGCTGTGTATCTCCACGTGTAACCGCGTGGAAGTGGTGGTGGCGTCGCGCGCCGCCGACCGCGTGGACCTGGACGCGCTCGCGCGGGACGTGAAAGACGTGCTGCTGGAGCGCGCGCCCGCTGCCGCCCCACACGTGTACACGCACGCCGGCAATCAGGCGGTGCGCCATCTGTTTCGCGTATCCGCGTCGCTGGATTCACTCGTGGTGGGGGAGTCGCAGATCCTCGGGCAGGTGAAGGAGGCCTTCGAAGTGGCGCGCAAGGCCGGTTCTGTCGGCCCGGCCTTGCACCGCGCCATGTCCCGCGCGATTCACAC
>DATHEN010000254.1:0-7236 GCA_035318565.1 Polyangiaceae bacterium | reverse complement strand
ATCGTCGGCATCATCGGACCGAACGGCGCCGGCAAGACCACGCTGTTTCGCATGCTGGTGGGCGAAGAGAAACCGGATCGCGGACAGCTCGAGGTCGGTGAAACGGTGCAGATCGCTTACGTGGATCAAAGCCGGCAAGCGCTGTCGGGGCAGAACAGCGTGTGGCAGGAGATCAGCGGCGGAGAAGAAAAAATCCCACTCGGCAAGCGTGAAGTCGCGTCCCGCGCCTACTGCTCGTGGTTCGGCTTTCGCGGCAGCGATCAACAGAAGAAGGTCGAGAGCCTGTCCGGCGGTGAAAGGAACCGCGTGCATCTGGCCAAGCTCTTGAAAGCCGGGGGCAACTTGCTCTTGCTCGACGAGCCCACCAACGACTTGGACGTGGAAACGCTGCGCGGGCTCGAGGTGGCGCTCCTCGATTTCCCGGGCTGCGCGGTGATCATCAGCCACGATCGCTGGTTTCTCGATCGCACTGCCACGCACATGCTCGCCTTCGAAGGCGACAGCAAGGTCGTGTGGTTCGAGGGCAACTACGCGGCGTACGAAGAGGATCGCCGGCGGCGGCTCGGCGCGGATGCCGCGCAACCGCACCGCATCCGCTACAAGAAACTGAAGCTGTGAGGCCGCTGAGAGTTACCTGACGCTCAGGTCATCCCGCGGATCAGAAACTCGCCGATCGTGCCGAACAGGCTCATGAGCAGCGCTGCCAACATGGCGGTGCCGAAGCTCTTGATGTGCAGGCTCTTCGAAAAGGAGTCGGTGACTTTGAGCAAGATCGCCATCACCAGCCAGCGCGTCAGAAACGCGAGCAGAAAGCCGATGCCCAAGGTGGCGATGCCCAGCACCACGAAAATGAGCCAGCCGAGCAGCCAGTTCAAAAACCCGAAGATCGCCGCTACCACGATCGCGCCGCCGAATCCGCGCACCTCGAAGCCCGGCAGGATCACCGCCGTCAGGTAGACTGCAACGCTGAGGACGAGCCAGGAAAGCAGAATGTCCATGCGGCGAGGTTAGCCATTCGACGGCGCGTCTGCACGCGTGCCGGGGCGGAGCTCGCGTAACATCTTCTGTGCCCGGTCGGCCCATTTGCGGTCGCGCTTCTTCGCAAACTCCGGCAAGTGTTGATATTCGAGCAAGGCCGTCTCGAGCTCGGCGCGCGCGGCCTCGGGTCCACTCTGCAGGCTCAAGTAGTGAGCCAGCGCAACCCGATGATTGACGCGAGAAGAGACGCTGACGAGCCCGCGCAGCAGATCCACGGCGTCCTGTCCCTGATGGCTTTGCCAGAGCGCTTCGGCGTAGTCGAGCGCCGCGCTGAAATCACGAAACCCGCTGTCGAGTGCCATCAGTTCGGCGAGCTTTTCACACGCTTCGGCGGGCCGCCCGCTACCGAGCAGGCAGCGCGAAAGACCGTGTAGCGCATGCTTGTTGTCCGGCTCCCGCGCGAGAATTTGGCGGTACAGCGCCTCCCCCTCGACGTACTCCTCACGGTCCTCGAGTGCATCCGCCAGCTTCAGCTTGTTCTGGAAGCTCGGAATTTCGAGGGCGAGGCGGCGCAGCTCCGGGAGCGTGATGCCGCGCGGCGCCGGCAACGCCACAGCGCCGCCGCGGAAGTCTCGCAACTTCACGATGAAGAAGTAGAGAAGGTCGCCGAACGGAAGAAACACGATGATCAGAAACCAATAGAACTCGGCGCGCCGGCGCACCGCGTCGACGATCATCCAGACCCGAAAGGCAATCGCCAGGTAATAGAAGAACAAGAGCTCGCTCCGCCGCTTTCGATTCTCGCGCTTAGCGTACTGAGCCGGGTCCCACCCAGTGCCACAGGACGACGAACAGGCTGACCATGCCCAGCCAGAGCAGCACGATTCTGAGGCCGCGCGCACCCATGCCGAGCTGACCCGTAGAGCGGGGCGAACCCTCCGGCGCGTTCCGCGGTTCCGAAGACATGATTCAGCATAGCGTATGGCACGCGGATTTCTCGCATGTAAGAGACTCCCTTACCTGCCATCCGTTCACGGTGTGCGGCTCGGTCTCCCTCTTTCGAGACCGAGCGTCGGGACAGTCGCGGATAGAGGACCTCACGTTTGTCGCTAGGGCGGACGCCGGCCTTGGGCTAAAATCATCCATTGGCTACCAAGGAGACCAGCGGCTTGTCCGACAACAAAGCGGGGCACAGCAAGTTGATCCCTCAGGCCGTGCGTGAAGCACTCGACAGCGTGGTCGCTCCCAATGTCCGTGATGCGTTGCTGCAGGAAGCGTTGAGCGGGAGCCTCGAGTCCGAGCTTCCAACCGATCCCGAGCAGCTGCGTCGCTTCGTGGCAGGTCCGTTGAAGAGCTCGCTCGTGCGTGTGCTCGGTGACGAGCTGGGCGAATCCGTGGTGGTCGAGCTCGATCGCCTGGCAGAGCTCGTGAGCGTTGCGCCGGCGGAACGCCGCACACGCAGCGGAGGTCTGCGCGCGGTCGGCCCGAAGCGCCGGCACACGCCACCTCAGCGCTCGTCCAAATCGGCGTCGCTCTTGCGGCGCAGCCCGACGCCGCGTCCCGCCGCCTTACGCACGATACCGCGCAGCTCGCCGCCGCCTGGCCAACATGCCGATGAAGGCGTGCGCGAAATCCAGCGCATCTCCCAGCCCGCTTTGGCGTCCGCGCACGCGCCCACCATTCCCGTGGGAAAGCGCATGCATACTGCGCCCTCGCCGCCCGCGGCGCCGCCTGCCTCCATGGACTACCCGCGCGGCACGGCAGCGGCGTTCGGTATCGGCGGCTCGATCAGCGGCACTCCAGAGCGCCAGCTGCCGTTCGTGCTCGTGGCCACGCTGGACTTGAATCTGGTTCGAAAGCTCGCCGCCTGGCTCGATCCGCGCGCCGCCGTGGTGCGCGTGCGCAGCGCCGCTTCTCTGCTGCACGATCTGGAGAACGCCGCACACGGCCGCAGCGTCATCGTGCTGGATTGCGTGCAGCCGTCGATTCGTCCGGTCGCTCTGGCTGCGCTGGCGGAAGACTTGCCGGCGAATACGAAGGTGGTGTTGTGGGGCGCCACGAGCGAGATCGAGGAGCACGTCCGCAACGTGCTGCCTCAGGACTCACGTTGGATCAGTGTGAGCGGCACCGCCCTGGCAAAGGACGTCGCGGCACGCTGCGCCGAGCTCGTGTGTTGAGATCGTCTCACACCGGACCCCGTCATTGACTCACTCGGCGTCACACATCAGTCCTGGCACGATCATCGCGGGAAAGTATCGGGTCGAGCGCGTGCTCGGCCAGGGCGGAATGGGAGTGGTCGTCGCCGCGCATCACCTCGAGCTCGACGAGCGCTTCGCCTTGAAGTTCCTGCTGCCGGAGAGCGCCTCTCACGGCGAGGTGGTCGCGCGCTTCGTGCGTGAAGGTCGCGCGGCCGTGAAGATTCGCAGCGAGCACGTGGCCCGCATCTTCGACGTCGGCAAGCTCGAGAACGGGCTGCCCTACATGGCCATGGAGTATCTCGAGGGCGCGGACCTGTCCGCGCTCGTCGCGCAGGCTGGCCCGTTGCCGGTGTCTGTCGCGGTCGACTACTTGCTCCAGGCTTGCGAAGCCGTCGCCGAGGCGCACGCGCTCGGCATGGTGCATCGCGACCTGAAGCCGGCGAATCTGTTTCTCGTGCACCGGGTGGACGGCTCGCCGTGCATCAAGGTGCTCGACTTCGGCATCTCCAAGGTCGCGTCCACTTCCACGTCGCCGGACGCTTCGATGACCCGCACCAGCGCCGTCATGGGCTCGCCGCTCTACATGTCGCCGGAACAGATGGCGTCGTCCCGGGACGTCGATTGCCGCACCGACATCTGGGCGCTCGGAGTGATCCTGTACGAGCTCGTGAGTGGCCAGCCGCCCTTCTCCGCGGACACGCTGCCGCAAGTCTGTGCGTTGATCTTGCAATCGGAACCTCCTCCGCTGTCTCGCACCCTGCGCAGCGCTCCCGGTGGCCTCGAGGTCGTCTTGCAGCGCTGTCTGGCCAAGGCGCCGAGCGGACGTTTTGCCAACGTCGCCGAGCTCGCAAGCAGCTTGGCTCCATTCGGTAGCCCGCTGGCTCGCACCTCGGCGGAACGCATCGCGCGTGTTCTCGGTGGACGCGCGCAACAGCCGTCTGCCAGCCGAGCGTCGATTCCCGATGCGAGTCCGAGCACCAACCAGGTGCTCGTCAATGCTGTCTCGAATCAAACTCTGGGCTCTTGGGGGAAAACCGGACAGGGCGCGCCGCGCAGCAAGCGTGCGCGCCAGTCGCTGATGATCCTCGGCGCGGCCGGTGTGTTGGTGAGTCTGGGCGTAGCCGGCTTTCTGCAGCTCCGGAGTCGCGAAGCCGCTCAGCCCGTCCCCGAAGCGAGCGTGCCCGCAGCAAGCCAGCCCTCTACCACGCTGCCGGCCCATGCTACGCCGCCGCCCGCCGTCGAGCCGAAGGTGCAGGAAACGCTGCCGAGGGCTGTGGCGAGCGCGACGCCCGTTCCGGCGGCTTCTGACGCGGGAACGCCCGCGCCCGGCGTGCGTAACCTCACTCCCGAGCCAGGCAAGAGACCCCCCGTCAAGCCTCGAGAAAAGCCGCGCTCGCGCGGCCCAGCGAGGCCGGGCGCCGATTTGTTCGAAGATCGTAAGTAGGCGTCTCCCTCTCCGTGGTCCTGGATCGCTGCATGGCGCGCGATCTGGGCACGTTTCGAATTCCCGACGAATCGCGCGGGCGATCTGTCGGCGCGACGCTCGTAAGTCGCTCAGCGAGGACGAGTGCCGCTCACGACGTACTGTTTGGGCAATGTCTCTCTGAGCAAAGCGGCCGTAAGTCCACCCGCTTGCATTTCGGCCATGACCTCTTCGGCCGTCAAACGGTGTTGCAGCGGTGGACCGATGTCCGACTCACGCGTGAAGTCGACAGCCAACAGGCGCAGCACTTCCTCGGGCTTTTGCCAAGCGTCCCGGCTCGCATCGTCGAAGTGCGTGGCGAAATGCTCGGCGTGCGAAAAGTCCATGTGGAAACCCGCTCGCCCGCCGGCGTCCGGCTCGTGGCCATGCCTCTTGTGCGTTGCGTCAGCTCCCGTTTCGTCGTGAGACGGCTGCTCTGCCGATCGGGTCGGTGGGCGACTGCAAGCGGAAATACTCGTAGTGACTGCGACGCTGAGAGCCGCGAGCAAGTGCGCGAACTGAGTCACGTTCATGGTTGAAACATGAGCAATTGCCAGCGCGGTTTCAAGCGCGCGCCTCGCGGATAACGCGTCACAAATCGAGACACGCGCGTCGCTTGCTCGAGCGCTTCTGGACAGACGTGGTCCTGGCGAAAGCATCCATTCCGAGATACGAGGCAGAGTGCCACGCGCTTTGCGCTCTGCCTTGGCTCACGGAGAAACATGACTCGCTCGAGCTTATTCAATCCTGCTGTGTTGGCGCTCATGGTGGCCGTCGCTCTGCCGATCGCGTGCGGCGATTCCGAGGAAGACGATGACGGCGGAGGGCGTGGAGGACGCGCTGGGTCCGCGGGGCAGGCGGGCGCGGGCGGGCTTGCGGGGTCCGCGGGTGCCGGCGGCAGCGGCGGCACCGGTGGCAGCGCTGCAGGGTCGGGCGGCACAGGCGGTGGAACGGCGGGAACGGCGGGAACGGGTGGCAGCGGCGGTAGTACGCCCCTATGCGAGCCGAACACGTCGGGCACGGGGACGCTCGAAGAGCGCGCGTCGCGCTGCGGACCTCATGCCGTGCAGATCTACGAAAACGGTTTGGCAGATCCGGCCGCGTACGCAGGCGCCACTGTTTACTACCCGGCCGCAACGGCCACGGCGCCTTACCCGATCGCCGCGTTCGCACCCGGCTGGCGCGAAGTGAGAGACCCCAGCTTCGTATCGTGGGGTTGGTTTCTGGCATCCCATGGTTTCGTGGTTTTGACTTTCGATACCAACTCCTTGAATGACGTGCCCTCTCTTCGCGCCACGGCTCTGACCGCAGCCATCGACACGTTGAAGGCGGAACACACGCGCGCTGGCAGCCCGTTACAAGGAAAGGTGGACGGGACGAAGGTCGTGTTGATCGGTCACTCCATGGGCGCCGGTGGAGCGCTCATCGCCGGAAAGGGCAACACGTCTCTGAAGGCGATCGTCGCGCTGAACCCCTTCGCCACGGAGGGGCATACGTTCGAAGACATAACCGCTCCAACCTTGATCCTTGCGGGCGAGAAAGACGACCTGCTGGCCCCGCCCGCAACCCACGCCAGAAAGTTTTACAACGGCATGGCCGCGTCGACGAAGAAGGCCTACGTCGAGTTCGACGAGATGGGGCACTCGTTCGCGAACGATCTGTTCACCACAATCAGTATCGAGCGGGTCATTCCCGTGGCCAGAGCCTCGGCGCGCTACAGCCTGGCGTGGTTGAAGGTGTATGTCGTCGGCGACGAAAGCTACAAACCGCTGATCAAGAACGACCCGCTGCTCTCCGTTTTCCTCAACACGCCGTAGGCCCGGCGTGTCACGCGCCGACAGCCGCTGCCTGAACGACGGGTGTGGCGCTCGGGCGGCGGTGTAGCTCGAGGTCCAACAATGAAGCGGAGCCCGCCAGCAGCGCGATGCGCAACGCTTTGTGCGGGAAAGTCGCGCCGAGCAGCGCTTCGACGACTTCGCTCACCTTGGCCGAACCCTGTTGTGAGAGGCGGATCGTCACTTCCAGGGGCACCATTCGGCCCACGAAGCCGGCGCGTTCCAGCGCTGACAGCGCGTCACTGCCGGCCACGTGCAGCTCAGCCACCAGCTGCCGCACGTCCACCCATTTGCCGATGCCCTTGATCTCGCGGCGCACGCGCGCGCTGTCCAGCGCCATGAATTCGGCGACGCGCGCCTCGAGCGCGGCGCGGCCTCCCAGGTCGGCGATGGCCAGCTCGGGCAATGCGATCACGTAGCGCGCAGCGCTGATCAATTTCGCGAGCGGCGGATCGTCTGCGCCGAGCGGGGCCGCCGCCGTGAAGCGCAGGCCGTCGCAGACCACACCGTTCAGCTGCTCGAGCAAGCGCTCCGGATCCGGAGCGTCGATCAGCTTCACGTCCACGTGCTCGTCGAGGCTCGCGACCCCGAGCGAAAGCGCAGGCCCGAATGCCATGTCTGGCTTGGGATGAAAGCCCGCGGTGTACGCTGTTTTGATCCCCGCCCGGCGAATGGCGCGCGGCAGCTCACGGATCAAATCCAAGTGACCGAGCAGCGCCGCGGGCCCGACCTTGGCGAAACGCAAACGATGACGCACTGGAGC
>DATHEN010000253.1:0-3470 GCA_035318565.1 Polyangiaceae bacterium | reverse complement strand
CGACGTTTGATCGAGGCGTGGGCTTGCGCTCTGGCGAACACGATCAACTGTGGAGTGATGGCCAAACGCGGGCTCACGGTCGGATCGCTACTCGGTATGCCGCAACAGGGAGTCTCCGCGGCGGTTCAACGTCCCCTTGCCCATGTAGGTGCCGCGCGGTCGAACCGCGTGCGCCCCGCGCCGAGCGTAACGTGGAGCGAGGGCAAGCACCGCGCGCCTGCGCCGTTTCGCCTGGCGCGCGGCTGCTGTCGTTCCGGTTGCGCGGGCTGTCCGTGGGCAGAAGCACAACGCCGATCGCTGCAGGTTCTACCCCGTCAGAATCTGTCGCCGGCATCCGCCAACGCTCCTGCGAGCGGGAACGGATCCGCCTTCGGTACGCCGCTCCCCACACGCCAGGGCTGACGTTCGAGATGTGGGGTGATGGCGGGACAGCCGCCGGAGCCTTGCCTGGTTGCGCAAGAAATATCCGTTCGCATATGTACGAGGCCATGGCGAACGACGAGCGTTTGAACCTGCACGTCGAGGCGCAGGGATCGGGGCCCTTGCTCGTGCTGCTGCATGGCTTCGCTGGCAGCGCGCGCAATTTTCGGCCGCAGCGCCGCGCGTTCTCGAATGACTACCGTGTGGTCGCGTTCGACGCGCGCGGCCATGCCCGAAGCCCCGCGCCGCTGGCGAGCGCTGCCTACGATCCAGCCCGTTTCGTCGCGGATTTGCGCTCGGTGATCGACAACGAAGGAGGCCGCTCTTCCGAAAATCCGTCCACGGTTGACGCTTCGAAAAGCACGCCGAGCACCGCGTCTGCACACATGCCCGTCGTGCCGGTAGTCGCCTGTGGACTCAGCATGGGCGCGGGTATTGCGTTACGTTACGGAATTGGGCATTCTGAAGACATCTGCGCGTTGGTGCTCGCTTCGTTTCCGCGCACCACGGCAGAACCGGCGACTCGTGAGTGGGCGATGGGCTTTGCCGAGATGATCGAGCAGTTCGGATTGGACGCAGCGGGTCAGCGCTACGTCTGGGGCGAACGCTCGCGCTTCGATCCCGCAGGCGCCGCTCTGATACGTCAAGGCTTCCTCGAGCACGAACCGCAGGCGCTTGCACACATCCTGCGCAACGTGCTCGCCGTTCAACCCTCGGTGAGCGAGATGCGCGAGGCGCTCGAGCATCTCACCGTGCCTACGCTGCTCGTAGCCGGCGAAAGAGATCGAACGGCGCTCGAGTCGAGCGAGGAGCTTTCCAGCCACCTGCCGCGCGCCGAGCTCGAGGTGATTCCCGATGCGGGACACATCGTGAACCTCGAAGCCGCCGAGCAATTCAACAGCCGCGTGCGTCGCTTCTTGAGCGAGCACGTACCGGGCGAGGTTGCGTGAACCGAGCACACGTGCGGGCAGGGGCAGTCCGCCGAGCGCGTGTTGGACGGGGACGCAAGCAGAATTTGCACATCACATCACATGCACTGTTGACACGTGGCATTAGATGGCAATATATGCATTGCTGATGGAGCCAGCTGCGAGGCGTTTCGCTTCTGCGTGGCGTCCAAGGAGGTCTCATGGCCGCAAAGAAGAAAAGGGCAGCAAAGAAGAAGGGCGCCAAGCGCGCTACCAAGGTGAAGAGCGCCGGTCGCAAGACGCGCAAGGCAGCCAAGCGGGGCCGTAAGAGCAAGCGCGCCGCCGCACCTGCCTCAGACGCTGGCGCCGCCACGGCGAAGCCTGCAAAGCGTGGAGCCAAGAAGCGCCGCGCCAAGAAAAAGAAGAAGGCAGCCGGTGCCGCTGCGCCGCGCAAGGCGAAAGCGAAGAAGGGTCGCCGCAAGGGTGGCCGTGGTCGCAAGGGCGCAGCTCCCGCAGCAGTCGCCGGCATGGAAGGTATGTGACCGCTGCGCGTCTACGACCGCGAGGTGGAGTACATCTCGGGTCGTGACGCGCTACGTGGCGCGCAGCGCACGAGCGAACTGGACAACGCCTCCAGCGAACTGTCCCGCTTTGAGCGCTGCGTGCCCGTTGAAAAGCAGCGAGCTGATCGCTGCCCGCAGAGAGGTTGTCACACTGCATCACAGGCGTGACCCCCTCTCTGCTGCATCAGCGCCCGCGCAGTAACGATCAACGCCTCGCATGAGCGGCGAGGCGTTCGCGCTAGACGACCTGCGGGAGGAGCGGCGGCGTTTTCAACGCCAAGACGCCAAGTCCCGTGCACGCACTACGCGACCGTGAATCGGTTTGTATGTGCGGCGAGCGAGATGACGTCGATGTCGTCGTGCATCCCGATGCACCAGCCAAAGCGACATCACGGCATCCGTAATCCGTAGTGGGCCGTCTCAGAGGCGCCGCATGGGGTGGGGCCGGCGCGAGCGTCGCAAGAACGTCGTGACGCCGCTCGGTGCGCAGCTAAAGCAAGTCAGCGTGACCGTCAGCGGAAGGTCGTGGTGAGTCGTTTCACAGTCGCCGCATTGGTCGGGCCGGCGCGAGCGTCGTGAGAACGTCGTGACGCCGCTCGGCGCGCAGCCAAAGCAAGTCAGCGGGACCGGTCGGCGGAAGGTCGTGGTGAGTCGTTTCAGAGGCGCCGCGTGGGGTGGGGCCCCGCTGAATTCACTTCAGCGGGGCGGGGCGGCGCGTGCCGCCCCGAAGACAAAGTCAGTCTTCATGAAGCGCGAAGCCGCTTCATGAAGACGCGGCGAAGACGAACATCATCAGCACGTAGGCGATCGTGCCCAGGAAATAGAGGCCGAACAGCACGTAGCCGAGGATGCAGAGCATGCGGGCGGTTTTGATCTTCTCGCGCGCGGTATTCTGATCACCTTGCGCGAGCGCCTGTTTGGCGAGATGCGCCATGTAGACGTTGATCAGACCGAGCAAGCCGCAGCCGCAGAAGATCGAGACGATCGAAAGCGTGAACCACTTGCTCACTTCTTTCTCGAGCTCTGGATTCGGAGGGCCGCCCATCATGGGTGGGCCACCGCCGGGAGGGGCCATCGGACCACCGGGAGGGCCGCCGGGGTAACCGGGAGGGCCGCCGTATCCGCCAGGCGGTTGGTACCCTCCAGGAGGCTGGTATCCACCAGGCGGCTGCCCTCCGGGAGGCTGGTATCCACCAGGCGGCTGCCCTCCAGGCGGGCCATAACCGCCAGGAGGTGGGCCGTACCCGCCGCCCCCAGCCGCGTGCGTGAACCCAAGCTCCTCGTTCGTCATTTGTGTCGCTCCCTCTTCCGCTCGTAGATGCCGCGAAAATGCTATCGGGTGGAGATTGTCGAGTGGTCCTACCGTATTGGAGGAGGCCGAGCGTAAACCGAAAGCGTGCAGGGATGCCAGAACGCCGTTTTGGAAAGAGCCGTAGTCTGCCGCGCAACGTTTCGCGATGGCTGTTCGCAACGTGCCATGTGTGTGCGTTGCTCACGCTGTCGTGTAACCGCAGCAAGGCCGGGCTCGCGGAGTCAGCGCGAGCTGAAAACGCGCCTTCCCGCGGCGAACGCGTGGTCG
>DATHEN010000252.1:0-2002 GCA_035318565.1 Polyangiaceae bacterium | reverse complement strand
CCCCCGGTCGAGCAGACCACGCCGCCGGCTGCCCGCGCGGAACAATGACGGCACGCCGTGCAGCGAACCCGTCGCTGCACGGCCGAGCACGAGTCCCGGCGCGGCCCACGAGCCACCACGAAGCTGTCAAGCTCGCGGCAGGTGGTGTAGAAACGTTCGAGCAACGCGGGCGCCGCTCGCGGAAGTTTTCGGACGGGCAGATTACGTTCGCCAGTTCCTACAGTCGAAAATTCAGGAGGGTCCGCATGGTAAGGAAGCTCGATAGGTGGACTACGGCCGCCAGCGTCGCACTGGTTCTCGGTGCGCTCTTGGCATGTAAGAAGAAGACCACCGAGACAACGACCGTGGTCCTGGAAGCTGCGGCGCCCGTCGCTACGGCAGAGCCTCCCAAGCCAGTGGAGCCCGCCAAGGACGAAGTGAAACGCTACGGGGCCGATGAACTCGCGGAAACGGGCACGGTCAAAGTCAGTGCGACGGCCAAGGTTTTCCGCGAGGCCGACGCCACGAGCGAAGGCATCATTTCGCTCGCGAAGGGCACGCTCGTGAACCGGCTCGCTCGCAAAGACACCTTCGTGTTGATCGAATACCCGTCGGGCGTGGGGGAACTTTCGCCAGGCTGGGTCGAGAGCCGCTTGATTGGGCAGACCGCGCTCAACTTGAAGACCGAAGACGTCCGCAAGCAAGACGCCGCGGCGGCCATCATCAAGAAGCCGGATGCCTCCGCTCCCAAGGTCGACGCCAGCTCGCCAGCCGCTAACGCAACGGCCACTGCTACCGGTACCAGCACCGCGACCGCTGCTCCGACGACGACTGCAGCGCCTACGGCGACCGCAACGGCCGCTCCGACCGCCACCAGCACGGCTCCGGCTGCCACGCCGGATGCTGGCCGTCGCCGCATTCCGCGACGCCTGTCCCAGTAGAGCGATCTCGCCGTTCCGCCGGCTGGGCTGCCCTCGGGCTTGCATAATTCCAGTGTCGACAGCGCTTCGCCGCCGGCGGTCGCTCGGCGTGCGGGGAAGGCAGCAAGTCAACCCCTGGTGATAACGAGAAGGGGCGTTACACTCGTAGTTGGATGCCCTCACTCGAGCGTGAGGGCCGAGACCGACATGCCGAGTGCCCTGGACATGAACGTCGCGGAGCCGAAGCCGCAAATCTCCCTACGGGAGCGCAAGTTCGCAAAGACCAAGCTCGCTTTGCTCCAGGCCGCGCTGAAGCGCCTCCAGACCAAGAGCATGTCGGACGTCACGGTGAAGGAGCTGTGCGAAGACGTGCAGGTCTCGGAGGCGACGTTCTTCAACTACTTCCCCAAGAAGGACGATCTACTCCACTACTTCATCCAGATCTGGACGCTCGAGGTGCTCTACTCCGCCCGGGAGGCTACGGGACCGGAAGGCGGGCTCGCGTTCGTGGAGCACGTCTTCGATTTTACGGGCCGAAAGCTGGCCGATCACCCACGGCTGATGCTCGAGATCATCAGCCACATGGCGCTCGACCCGCCTCCATCTCGCTGCGAAGCGGGCAGCCGCATGCTGTCTCTCGCCGAGCGCATGCAAGCTCTGCCTGATTGTCGGGACGTGGAGTGCATGCAGCAACTGAAGCTGCCCGACCTGTTCCACCCTCCGCTGGAGCGCGCAGTTCAGCGCGGTGAGCTGCCGGCGTCGGTCGACGTGGAAGCGGCGGTCTTCGGACTGCTCAGTATCTTCTTCGGCGTTCCGCTGCTCTTGGGCTGCCGCGAGCCCAAGCGCATTCCAGCCATGTACCAGCAGCAATTGAAGTTGCTGTGGGCTGGCCTGCGCGCGACCTGAGCCTGAGCGTAGCCATCGACCACGCGCGGACTCTTCGACGCTGCAGTTGCTCGTGTGGCGCGTTTGTGTGAGCTTTCAGCACTGCTGCCCACTCCGCGCAAAACTGCCACGAACGTCGTCGCGCAGCACATACAGCGCTGAAACGCGTGTGCAATCTCCTACCCCGCACGATCCGTGGGCGGAGGACGACCACCCAT